>NZ_JBEYVP010000068.1:0-33054 GCF_040644035.1 Streptomyces sp. NPDC047042
AGCTTGGCGGTGAAGTCGGTGTCCACCGCCGAGGAGGACACGTACAGGGTCAGGCTGACCGGACCGGTGACCTCGACGGCCTCCTCGAGTACGGGCGTCGCGAAACACAGCACGTCCTCGCGGGCGGCGACCGTCCGCTGGTCGACCGGGCCGCCGAAACCTGGTGTCATGGGCAGGCAGGCGCCGCCGGCCGTAGGGACCGGGCGGCGCGGGTCGTAGAGGTAGGTCTCGTACCCGGCGTCGGCCGGCGCCTCGGTCGTCAACACCCCATCCCCGTCAGCGGTGTTGGCGTGGCCGGCGCTCGTGAGGTGGAAGTCGGTCCACTGCGTGTCGGGCAGCGGCCACTCCTGCTCGTCACGCCACTGGTCGATACCCATCACGAAGAGCTTCACCGGCGCCACACCGTCCAGCGCGGTGGTGTCACCGCGCAGCCAGCGGTCGTAGAACTTCACATGCAGGCCGGTCAGGCCCATCACCTGGGCGTCGGCCAGTGGGCCGAAGGACCGGTCGGCATAGACGCCACCCGTGGCGAGGTGGTCCCACGGGCCGATGATCAGCCGCTGCCCTTCACGCGCCTCCGCGCTGCCCGCCTTCTGGCGGGCGGTGGTGTAGGTGCGCAGGGTCTGGCCGATGTAGAGGTCGTACCAGCCGCCGATGTTCAGCGCCGGAGCGGTGACGTTCTTGAGCTCGGGCGTGAGCTCCATGGCGTCCCAGTACTCGTCGTGGGACGGGTGGGCCATCCAGTCGTCCCACCACTTCCCGTACGCCTTCAGGACCGGCACCTCGGCCGTCGGCAGCACGTCATTGAGCGACTCGGGGGACAGGACCGCCGCACCGAGCTCCTGCAGCTGGGACAGGGTGTCCTCGCCGAGGGCCAGGGACCGCTGCGCGTCGGCCGCGTACATCAAGGCGTTCCACCACGTGACCAGACTCAGCGAGAGCGCACCGCCCGCGGAATACCAGGGCGCCTCGTAGTTGTCGATCGAGGTGAAGGTCGGCGCGATCGCCTTGAGGCCGGGGGCGCCGGTCACGGCGGTCTCCCACTGGACCATCCCCAGGTACGACCCCCCGAACATGCCCACCGTGCCGTCCGACCACGGCTGCTCGGTGATCCAGGCGACGGTGTCCTCGCCGTCGTTCCGGTCCGCCATGTGGGGAACGAACTCGCCCTCCGAGCGGTGAGTGCCCCGGCAGTCCTGCACCACCAGCGCGTAACCGGCCTCCAGCAGAGCCAGGAAGTGGGGCATGGAGCCGTGGCCGAGGATGGTCGAGTCCTTGCTGTACGGCAGGCGCACGAGCAGCGTCGGTGCCGTCCCCTCGGCCGGCCGCCACACGTTGGCGGCGAGGGCCACGCCGTTACGCATCGGAACCCTGACATCTATCTCGTATAGGTGCTGCATCGGTGCTCCTCGTCGAGCCGCGGCGGCATTGCCTGGATGCGGGTACGTTAAGAGGTACGTTCGTACCCTGTCAATTACCGCACGGTAGGGCACCTGCCCTTTCTCCCTTGCACGGGTTCGATGGCGTGTGGTCAGCGGGCAGAGCGCGCAACGGCGGCAGCCGCCCCGGAGGGGCAACCGAGGCTTACTGGCCCCTACTAAAGCCATCGGACGTGAGGGCGGGTGCTCAGGCAGAGGGCGAGCCCGCGGAAGGCTTCGTGGACGTCGTCGCGCCTTTCCCAGCGGATGTGTAGGCGGCGGAAGCCGTAGAGCCAGGGGGCTGGGTCGGCCGCGCGGAACAGAACCTGCCACGGGGCGGGCGCCTCGCCGTATGGCCGACCCGGCATTTGGCGGGGTGGGCGCTCCAGGCTTCCCGGCCGGGATGAGGGTTGGGTGATGCCTGCGGTCGCGGGGCTTCACCGGGTGTCCTCCATTGACCATTAAATGTCCGCCACCTACTGAGCGATTCGCCGGATGCCGACAGAGGATCGAGAAGTGCCGCGGCGACCGCCTCGCTGCGGGGCCCCAGCGTGGCGGCAACCCTATGGGGTCGTACTCGACAAGTGAGGAACTGGCATGGACAAGCGTGCAGCGTCCGTAGGCGCCGCCTCTGCGACGATGCGAGCAGTCGTCGTCACTGAGCCTGGCGGCCTGGATGCCCTGCAGGTCACCACGGTGCCGATGCCCGAACCGCAGCCCGGATGGGTGCGCATCAAGGTGAAGGCGTTTGGCGTCAACGAGTCCGAGGTCACCACCCGCAAGGGCGAGTCGGACCCGGAGGTCACCTACCCGCGTATCCCCGGAATCGAGGGCGTCGGTGTGGTCGACCAGGCCGACGAGGACAGCGGGCTGCGCCCGGGGCAGCAGGTGGCGACCATGATGGGCGGCATGGGCCGGTCCTTCGACGGCTCGTACGCGCAGTACGTGACCGTCCCCGCGGGACAGGTCATCCCGTTCGAGAGCGGCCTCCCGTGGGGACGTGGCCGGCGCGCTGCCCGAGATGTTCCAGACCGCCTACGGCTCCCTCGCCACGGGCCTCTCTCTGCAAGCGGGTCAGACGCTGCTGATTCGCGGCGGCACCTCCACGGTCGGGCTGAGCGCGGCCACGATCGCGAAGGACCTCGGCGCCACCGTACTGTCCACCACCCGCAGCCCGGAGAGGGCGGAGGAGCTGCGGGCCGTGGGCGTCGACCACCCTCTGGTCGACAACGGCACCATCGCCGACCAGGTGCGCAAGCTGATGCCGGACGGCGTCGATGCCGTACTGGAACTGGTGGGCTGCTCGGTCCTCGCCGACAGCCTCCGCACCGTCCGCCGCCACGGCACTGTCTGCTTCACCGGAGCCCTGGCGGGCCAGTGGACGATCCCCGACTTCACCCCGTTCATGATCCCCAGCGGGGTGCGGCTGACCAGCTATTCGGGCGAGGCAACCGACCTGCCCGCGCAGGTGTTCCAGCAGCAACTGCAAGCCATCGCTGACGGGCGCCTCAAGGCCCCGGTCGCGAAGGTCTACCACGGCCTGGACCAGGTGCGCGATGCCCAGGCCGACGTCGAGACCGGCACGACGCTAGGCAAGCAAGTGGTGCTGCTCGACGACTGAGAAACACGCCATTGCGCGCCGGTCGGGTCAGTGCCGGACCGACGCGGCATGCACGAAAGGAAGCGCCATGGGCGTCAACAAGGAAGAAATCAGCAGGACCATCATCGAGCTGGAGAAGTCCTTCAACGAGCGGTGGAGCGCCGGCGACAACCGCGGCTACCTCGACGCGTTCGCCGACGAGGTCAGCTATTTCGACCCGATCCTCAAGAACATGGTGGTCGGCCGGGACCAGGTCATCGCATGGATCGACTCCATCTACTCCGACCCGCACATCGTTCGCAGCGAGTACCTCAACCCGCAGGTTCACGTCAGCGACAGCGGTGACTTCGCTGTCCTGGCGTACAACCTGAACACCTACGTTCTCGACGAGAACGGCAAAGAGAAGCAGCTGCGCGCCTGGAACGCCACACACGGCTACCACCTCATAGGTGACCAGTGGCGCATTGTGCACTCCAACTGGGCATTTTCCGAGACCGTGACGGAGAAGATCGCTTCCTGACCGGCCGGGGCCGTGGAACGCATTGGCAGCCCAGCGTCGATGTGAGCAGCCGCTTCGACTCGATCAAAGCCGGCCTGAGGGCCGCGCCTGGAAACAAGAGAAGCCGACATGAACGAAAGATGGGAAACCATGACCCCCGAAGCAGTTGAATCGCTTGTCGAGTTCGAGAAGTCCATTCAGTGGCAATGGAGCAGCGGAGACCCGACGGGCTACATGGACGCGTTGGCCGAGGACGTCACCTACTTCGATCCGCTCGCCGAGCACCTCCTCGTCGGCCGTGAAGCCGTGCGCGAGCACTGGAAGCGCATCTATGCGGATGCCAGCATCACTCGGCAGGAGTATCTCAACGAGGTTGCCCGTCCGCTCAGCGACGACGAGGTCCTGCTGGCCTTCAACTTCAAAACCTACCAGCAGGACGACAACGGCGAGGAAAAGCTGTTCCTGTCGTGGGACATGTCGCTGATCTTCCGGAAGACCGGCGGCAAGTGGCAGGTGGCCCACGGGCACTTGTCCCTGAGTAATTCGCTGGATCTCGGCAGCATCCGGAAGTAGAGAACCGGCCCGTCTCACCTGCCGGTCCTGACTTCGCGGGCCGTGAAAGCGGCCGGGGTGAGACCGGTGTGGTTACGGAAGAAGCGGCCGAAGTTCGCGGGATCGGTGAAGCCGAGATGGACGGCCACAGCCCGGGCGTCCCAACCGGCGCCTGCCAGCAGGCGCCGGGCTTCGAGGAGGCGCCGCTCGTCGATGACCTCACGCACCCCTTTGCCGGTGGCGTCCCGGGCCGCGCGACTGAGAGTGCGGACCGAACAGCCGAGCAGCCCGGCGTAGTCCGCGGCGCGGTGCAGTTCCCGGAAGTGCAGCTCCAGGGCGTCCACGAAGCGTGCGTACGTGTCCCTGCGTGATGTCACCTCCACCGCCGCGGCGGTGGAGGTGACATCCGGGGAGTCGGCAAGGCGCAGTAGCAGCGATTCGAGCAGGCTGCGCCGCAAGGCGTGGTGGACATCGAGCTGGCGGCGCCCCAGTGCACGGTGCTCGTCCAGGAGCTGGAGCGCCGTCTGCTCCAGCCAGGCCGCGTCATCGGGTTGCGGGCTGAGCACGGCAGGGGCCTCGTGCGCGGTGAGCGGGGCCAGCAGGCGGGCGACCTCGGACCTCAGCACGTCCGGCTCGAACAGGACAAACAAGCCGCGGACATCACCCGGCGGATGCCAGCACTGCGCGTGCCCGGGACGCACCCACAGCCACTGGCCGCGGGCAACGGTCCGCGTGACGTGGTCGACATCGTGGAGCAGCTCACCCTCGGTCACCAGTATCAGATAGTGGAACGTGGCACGGCCCGGACGGGGCGGATTCCACGGCCAGTCGTCGTGCTCGGCGAAGAAGTCCTCGACGGTATTCACCTCAAGGCCGTACGGAGTACCGACCGGGGGCTGGAACCCGTACAGCGGAACCGCGGCCTGCCCGCTGCGTCCGGCACGTGAAGAACGCCTGGGGTGTCGCTTGCCGACCATCACGTGTCCGCAGCTTACGCCCGTTTGGCCCGCTTCAGGGAAAAGGATGGGGCGTGCCGTCAGCGTCCGCTTGACCGGCGGGCACCCCTGCCCGCTTGCCCGCGCGCAAGGAAACGCTCATGAACGGATCAACCCTGCAGACGTACGCCGCCGAGTGCGCGGAGGAGCTTCCCGGAGCGCAGTTGGAGCATCCCTTTGGCCCGGACTGGGAGGTCTTCAAGGTGCGAGGCAAGGTGTTCAAGCTGATGACCGAGGTCCCCGGGCGCCCCGCCGTGATCCTCAAGGCGGATCCCGGCGAGGCCCACGCTCTCCGGGAAAGCAACAGCCGCATCACCCCCGGCTACCACATGAACAAGAAACACTGGATCACGCTGGAGGGCGGCACAGGCGTCGACAAGAAGCTCGCCAGGAAACTCGTCACCGACTCCTACCTGCTCGTCGTCGCCCACCTGCCCAAGGCCGAGCAACCGGTCGCCCCCCACCTACGGCACCAGCACGCGGGCGGCCCGGTGAGCGCGGCCGGTGACCGTCTCCAGGACACCGCGCGCAAGGCGGCCCTCGCCCTCCCCGGCGTCAGTCACAGCCGCCCCTTCACCTCCGAACTCGACGTGTACACGGTCGCGGACAAGGTGTTCCTGATCGTCACCGACGACCCGGACGAGCAGATCATCACCGTGAAGTGCGAGCCCGAGCACGCGCGGGCTTTGGAGCGTGGCTACGCCTCGATCACCCCGGGCCGCTACCTCGACAAGAGCCACTGGATCTCGCTGGGGTCCGGGCGGGGCATCACGAAGCAGTTGATCAACGATGCGGTCGAGCACTCCTACGACCTGGTCATTGACGGTCTGCCACGAAGCGAGCGCCCGCCGCGAGCCCCTGGCCCGGACACGACCGCCAGGTGAACGCTGGACGCTCCCCGGGGACCTCTCAATGGGGCCGATTCGGGTGCGGTTGGGCTGGCAGCACTCGAACGGGGGAAGTTGCCTGTGACAGTGCACCGCGTAGTTGTCGGTTCTCCACGGTCAGTTGGTTGACAGCGCGGACCAGGTGTTCGACGTCGGTGCGCAGTTGGGACAGCTCCTTTGTGTCCTTGACTCGGAGTTCCGTGAGTTTGACGATCTGTTGGCGCAGGCGGATCTCGGAGTCCGGTGTCTGTCTGCGTGCCCTGACCTGTGCGTAGAAGTCGTTCTTGAGGTCCGGGTGACGCTGGGTGAGCGCGTTGCGCGGTACGCCGGCTTCCTGGGCCAGGGCGACGATCGTGAGCGCGCCGTTGGAGTGCTGCGGGGTTCCCTGCAGGATGCGGTCCATGGCCGCGCGGATGCGGTCGCGTTCGTCAGGTGCGGGGCTCATGCGGTGCCGTCCTGGAGGCTGATGCGGGTGCCGTGGTGTGTGTCGGCGAGGTCGCGCAGCCGGGCGGCTTGTCGCGCAGGCGCTCGGCCAGTGGACCGGGGGCGTGGCTTGCCTGCTGGTCAAGCGCGGCGGCGCGGAGATGCCGAGGCCGTCCTCCAGGGCCGCGTTCAGGTCGGCGACGGTGTGGATGGTGGCGCGGGCCGTCTCGAGTCGAGGAGGTCGCGGATGCCGCCCCGGCTGCGCGCGGCGTATCCGGCCGCTACGGAAGTCCGCAGATGGCCGTACTGAATCGCGAGCGCGACCAGGCCCCCGCAGTACGGCTCCTCGCGGCGATCCGGGCCAGGACCATTGTGCGCTCGTCGAGGGAGTCGAAGCCATGAGCGGTCAGGAGGGCTTGGGCGGTGCGGTGGCGGCTCCCGGTCAACCGTGCGACGGCGGCCGTGGGATGCGCGGGATGGACGCTGAGGAGGACCTGGGCGTCGAGGCGGACCGGGGGATTGGGAGAGGTGCTGGGCATGGAGGGTGTGCTCGCTTCAGGTGAGTTCGGCCTTGGTCAGCCCGGGGCCGGTAGTGGGTCATCGGTGGGCGCGCGGGCTGAGTAGTGCGGGCTGGGCCGGCGGCCCGGTTGCGCGGGGAGGCTTCCCGCGGCGGGCCGGCTGGCTTTCGGCGGGAGTGGGCGGGGGTGCGGTGACGCGCATCCAGCGGGTACGCAGGGAGTTGAGGTCGGCCAGAGCTCGCCGGCTGCCGGTGATGAGCTGGTGGGGGGTGTTGACCAGGTCGTTGGTGTAAGCGGTGATCCGTGCGGCGACCGTCTGGGCGCGGGTGAGGAGAGCGCGCCTGAGGATCCTCTCGCCCCAGTACTCGGGGTAGCCGGCGGGCGTGGAAACGAGGGCCATCAGCTCTTTGGGCGTGAGGGTGGCGGTGAGCAGGCCGCGGTGCTGGGCCTCGTCGAGGACGGTGACGGGGTCGACCATCTCGCCGCGGTGGACCAGTGAGGTGATGGACTGCCAGAGCGCGGCGTGCAGCGGCAGCAGGAAGTCCGCCTCGGTCAGCCGCATGTGCTGGACCTCCGCCGGGTAGGCGGTGGCGGTCGCAAGGAGGAGGCGCTCTTCGTCGAGGTCTTCCTCGTCGGCCTGCCGGGGTACATCCGGCGGGAGTGCGGTACGGGGGAGGGAGCCGGGGTGAGGGGTGAACTGTGCGGCGAGGGAGTCCAGGACGCGGCCGATGTCGTCGGCCATGCCTAGCGTCGAGGCGGCCGGGTTGGGCAGGCCCGGGTCGCTCGCGGTGGACGCGAGGCGCTCGGCGTGGGCGCGCAGAACCCGGCGGGCATTGTCGGCGCGGATCATCCTGGCGTACGCCGCAGCGTGCTTCGGCTGCGGGCAGAACTGGATGAGGGCGTGCGGGTAGGAGGCGTTCAGGCCGGGAGCGTGCGGACGCGCATGGTCCAGCACGGCGTTGAGCCACGCGGCGTCCTTGGCGTGGTCGGCCGGGTCGGGCGGTGGGATGGTGTGGATCGCGGTGAACAGCGCGGCGTGGGTGCGGTTGTCGAAGTGGTGAGCGATCAGTGGCTCGGTGTCGGCCAGACGAGCGGGTTCGAGGAGGAGGGCGCCGAGCAAGGCCTGCTCGGCGTAGTGGACCGGCTTCGGTTCGGGAGTGAGGTCGAGGTCGTCGGCCTCGTCGGGTTCGGGCGTGTGGGGCATCAGGCGGCGAGGGTGAAGTCGTCAGGATTGAAGGGCTTGTTGAGGTGGGGGGCGAGCAGGTGGGCGGCCAGACGCGGGGGGACGGCGTTGCCGATCTGCGAGAAGGTCTGGCCCTTGTTGCCCCGCCACGGGTAGTCGGCGGGAAAGCTCTGCAGCACGCCGGCTTCCCGCGCGGTGATCTTGATCGGGGCCGGCGCCACTCGCTGCACATCGTCCGGAACGCCGGAGGCAGTCTCGGCGACCCAGGTGCACTCGTTGGCCCGGCTGCCGAAGAATAGGGTGCCAGCGGGCTCGTCGGCCCGGCGCACGGTGGCGTTGGACTGGTTGTTGCTGCGCAGTGACCACGACCAGCGGTGCTCATCGGTGCTGAACGTGGGGGCCGGAGCATCCGCGGGGCGGTCCCCAGCAGGCCGGGCGGCCCAGCCTGAGCTCTCCCTGCGGGAGGGGCGGACACGTTCGGCGTCGGGGTGTGGTGTCCAGGTGCCGCGAGCGCGTGCGTCGGTGAGGGTCTTGCATGAGCCGGAGGGGAAGGGTTCCGGGCCTCCGCCGGGTCCGCCGTCGGCGCAGACGGTGGGCACGGGGCGGTCGGTGGCGCCCCAGCCCAGGGCTTCGGCCATGGACACCCACCGGGCGCGGCCGCGTCCGAACAGGGACTCCGGCTCCGCGGTCTTCGCGTGTGTGGGCGGCGGAGGTACGGCGGTGCGTGTGCGGGAGGCGAGCAGGATCGCCCGCTTCCTCGTCTGGGGTACGCCGTAGTCGGCGGCGTTGATGATGCCCGTCCAAGTGGAGAATCCCCAGGTGCGCAGGATGGCCGCGTACTGCCGCCACAGCGGAAGAACGTCGGGGACTTCCTCCATGACCACCCACTCCGGGTCGCCCACGGAGTTCAGAGCGTGCAGGTAGCGCATGGGCTCGGCCGTGAGCAAGGACCGCTCGTCGTGGCACGCGGCCAGCAGTGTGGCGCGGGTGTCGTGTCCGGAGGCGAGGTCGGCGACGGCCTGGTGGACGAGGGGCTGATCGACCAGGCCGAGTCGCTTGCCGGCCATGCTCCACGCCTGGCACGGCGGGCTCGCGATGAACCCGCGGGTTCTGCCGATGAACGGCTGGACCGGATACATCGCCACATCCGTCTGGATCGTCAACTGCCCGGCTGCGGAGCGGGTTTTGCACGCCCAGGCATCCCACTCCAGACCGATGTCCCGCACGCCGAACACCGACAGCGCGTGGCTCCAGCCGCCCGGACCCGCGAACAGATCCACAACGGTCAAGAAGCTAGTCCGAAGTCGTCCTGTACCGGTTCGGCGTCACCGCGGCACGCCCAGGGAGAGCAGCCGGCGGCGACACCGTTCTCCAGTTCGTCCACTGTGGCGGCGCGGTCGTCGAGTTCCTCTTGGCGTGCTGCCCACTCGGCGGCCGTGACGTGGTCGACGGGGGCCTGGTCGAGAGGGACGCGGGAGCGGTGCAGGAACGCCTGCCCAAGCAGCCGGTTGCCGGAGGCGTTCGCACGGGCGTTGCCCTGGCGGATGGCCGCGTCGAACGCGACCACGTCCGCCCATTCCTCCGGGCTCGTGTCCCGGATATTCCTCCACTGAGCGTTACCGTGAAATGGGCAGCCGAGGCAGCTCGATTTCGGGGTGTCGGCCAGGCCGAGCGACGTCAGGTAGCGGACGCAGTCGGACCGTGACCAGCCTATGTCGATGAGCGGGTGCCGGTTGCGCATGTAGCTGACGTCGGCGTCCTTGGCCCGGTGGAATTCGTCGGTGGAGATGCCGACCCACTGCTCGACGAAGATGCCCTTGGGGATGCGTGCCGGATAGGGGTATCCGAGTATTTCGCGGACCTTTTTCTTGATCGGCTTAATTTTATATTCCCCGGTGCATTGCCGCCTGGTCATACCCGGATTTCCGTCCTTGTTCAGGATGTAGAGCGGCATCGACGCAAACCTGTGGTCGGGGTCCAGTGCATCCTTGCGTATGTTTCCGGACGATACGCGGAGAACGGGTATGCCTGCAGGACCGGCTATTTCTCGCTCCAGCCGGTCGAGATGGAAATAAACGGCTCTCGGTTCCCAGCCTGTGTCGGCGAAAATCGCGTAGTCGACCTTCGGGAGTATGCCTTGCGCGGAGAGGGCGAGCATGGCGCTGGACTGGATCCCGGCGCCTAGTGAAATTGCCCGGAAGGCAGGGAGTTCGGAAATGATCGGTCCTGGGGGTGAGGAGCGTGGGGGCTCGGTTCGGCGGCGAGGTGGGCGATGCGGTCGCTGATCAGCGCGGGGTGGCGGATGGGCAGCGCGTGCGTGGTGCGGGGGAGGATCTCCAGGCGGGCGGCAGGGAGTTGGGCGGCCAGCTGCTTGGTGTGGGCGGCGGGGATGTGCCGGTCGTCCGCACCGGCCATCAGCAGCAGCCGGTCGTCGAACTGGTTGAGCACGGTGGTGTCGCGCGGCTGGTAGCGGCGCAGGCACTGCCACAGGTCGGCGAGATCGCGGGTGCGGGTGTGGCGGATGCCGTGGCGGCATGGCGGCGGCCCGTCGGGCGGTCGGTCGGGGTGGGGCGAGAGGCTGTAGGGGTGTGTGGTGGGCAGCCGGTGCCGCAGGACGTCCACGGCCTGGGGCGCGTGGGTGCAGGTCAGGGCGAACAGGCTGCGTCCGGCGGCCAGGAGCCAGGCGCGTGGGTCGCGTCCGGGCAACACGGTCGCCCCGCGTGCGGCGGCCGACAGCAGCACCATGCCCCGGATGCGGGCCTCGTGTTGGGGGTGCAGGGCGGCGAGTTCCTGCAGGACGAGGGCGCCCAGGGAATGGCCGGCGAGCACGAGCGGCCCGGCGGGGACGAGGTGGATCAGGATGTGGTGCAGGTCGTCGGCGAGCTGCCGGATCGTCAGCGGTGTCTGGCCGCGCGGGGTGTGACCGTGGGTGCGCTGGTCGTAGCGCACGACGGTCAGGCCCAGGCCGGTCAGGTGCCGGGTGTGGACGCGCCACAGGTCGGCGGTGACGGACGCGCCGTGCACCAGCACGACCGTCGCGCCGCCGGGACGCGAGCGCACCGGGGTGTCGCGGTAGACGGACAGGCGAGTGCCGTCCGCGGCGGAGACCGACAACACCTCAGTGGTAAAAGGAGGGTTGGGCACAGGTAGGACTCCCAAAGGGGGGATCAGTTGGGGCAGCCGTTCGCCGTCCGCGTCGGTGGGCCTGTGGCGGGCGAGCGCGCTGTGGCCTTCGGCGGCTGTGTCGCGCTGGATCCCGGCGGCGGGCATGTATCAGCGGCGCGGGCCCGGCGTGACGGCGGGGGCGGCAACGGCGGGCGGCCGTGTCGTGGTCGACCAGCGCGCAACGCTGACGGTCGCCGGTGCGGGACCGGGAGCCGCCCGGGCACGGGCGAGGTCCCGCGGCGTGGGCGCCGCGGGGGCGTCCGGCTTCAGCGGGCGCCGGTGGGCGTGGCACTCGCGCGGCACGCAGGCGCGTTCAGGGGAGACCGACGCCGGATCGGCCAGAGCCGTGGCGAAGGTCGCGACCAGATGGGCGGGGGGCGCTGTGGAATAGGCCTTCCACAGCGCCCGCCGTGCATACGGGGCGGCAAGTATCCTCGCGCGCCACGCCTCGTCCCGGGCCACCTTGTGCCCACCGAACGAGGAGGGAGGGCGGTATTCCAGGCGGACCAGCCGGTCGGGTGATCTCACGGTGATGTGCCAGCCGTCCACAGCGATCTGCCAGCGGGCGGCGCGCAGGACCTCCCACACCATCGCCGGATGGTCAGCGCGCTCGCGGTAGGGGCTCTTCGTCCCATCGGCCCGCGGTGACGTCGGAGTTCAGGGCGGCGGTGACGGCTGTTGATGATGCAGTGCTCCAGGGGAGGCGGATGGTAGTCAGCGGCTTGCGCCGCTGGACCTGCGTGGTGGGCGGCGGTGCGGGGGCGGCACCGGGGCGCGATGGTGCCGGCGGGATGTCCTGCGTGGTCGCGATGCCGAGGTCGGTGCGCACGCTGATGCCGTCGGCGTAGAGGTGGGCCTCGGCGCGGACAACGGCGCTGAGTGCGTTGCGTTCACCGAGTACGGATGGAAGCGTGTACTGCCGCTTCGCCCTCGCTGGTATGCAGCCGTGCTGGACGAGAAGAACGGCGCCGGCCTGGCCCGTGGCCGCGATCGCGGTGACCGCGTGGTCAGTGAAGCGGATGGGCACGTCGGGTTCGCGTGACGGGGTTACATTTTGCTGGCGCGTGGTCCAGGCGAGGTCGAAGAGGTCCAGGGTGTGGGTCATGAGCCCGTAGGCCGCGACCCCGGCGCGCTCGTGCGTGTCCTCGGCAGTCTCGGGCGGCAGGAAGTAGAGGGTGCGGCCCTGGTGCGCGCGGGCGGTGACCCTGCCCCGGTCAGGATGCGAGCAGTATTGCGGAGGGGGCGGTTGAGGACGAGGAAGGTCCATCCGTCGCCGGTCGAGCCGACGAAGACGTCGTGATGGTCAGTGAGAACCATGATGCTCCGGGGGCGTGGCGCGGTGAGCGCGATCCGGGGGGGGCGTGGCACAGCTGGGTCATGCAGCCGTGCCGTAGTCGCCCTGCTGAGGGGCGTGCTTGGCGATGGCGCGGGCGGTGATGGCCTTCGACGCTCGGGCGGATGCGGCGGACAGTTCGTCGGCGCCGGGCTCCAGGTACCAGGGGCGCAGATCGAGCATGGCGGCGCGCATGCCCGTGGCGAAGAGGAGGGCGGTGCCCTTCGGTAGGGCGCGGATCGCGTCCGCAGGCAGGATGCGTTCCTGGCGCATCGACACGGAGGTCGACTTGCCCGAGTCGGAGGTGGAGGTCGAGGTGGTCTGAACGTCGTGGTCGCCGATGAGGCGGGAGAGTTTGTCGGCGAAGTCCGGGTCGTCGATGCCGCTCCCGATCACCTTGACGGTGGAGGCAGACCACATGGCGTCCATGCCCGCGTCGCCCCAGACCTTCTGGCCCTGGCGGTAGGACTGCAGGATGGTGATCGGGATGATCCCGCGCGAGCCCAAGTGGCTGTACAGGTCGGGGAGATCGGAGATTTTGCAGACGTTGGCGGCTTCGTCGAGGATCGCGAGCATGGGTGGGTCGAGGCGTCCGCCGGCGCGTTCGGCCTGGGCGGTCGCGGCTCGCATGACCGAGTCCGCGCACGCGGCGATCAGCGCGGAGGCTCCGCCTCCGCCGTCCTTGGACAGCAGGTACAGGGTGTCGGCGGAGCCGACGAACTGCGGGGGCCGGAACTCGGGGATGTCGGTTTGCGGGGTGACCCAGCGGGCGATCTCGCTGTTTAGGAGGGCTGCGGCGTACTGGCGGGCGGTCTCGTAGATGCCGTCACGGGTCTCGGGCGGTCCTTCGACGGTGCCCTTGAGCTGGGCGGCCACCGCGGTGAAGCCGTGGTCGCGGAGGATGTCCAGCGGGGTGCGGTCGGCGGGGAACGCCAGCCATTGCATGACGTCCGTGATGGGCCGTTCGTCGAGCGCGGCGGCCAGGAACAGCTGGCTCAAGATGTTGCTGCCGGCCTTCGACCAGAAGTCGCCCTGCTGGGAGGCGTCCACGGAGGCGGCGAGGAAGTGTCCGGCCAGCCTGCCCGCGCCGTCCAACGTCTTGGCGTCGGCCAGGGGATTCCACCACATCGCGCGTTCGGCGTGCGCGATCTGCTGAGGGTCCATCGACCACACACGTCCCGCTGCTGCTCGGGCGTCGAGGGTGGTGGTGTAGGCGTCGCCAGCTGCCTTGTTCGAAGTCAGGAGGACCGGGCCGGGGGCGTTGAGGATGGATGGGATCGCTAGGCTGGTGGTCTTCCCGGACCGGGGGGCCATGATCGCGACGGCGACGTCCTCGTATCCCATCCTCACCTCGTGCCGACTTCCTTGGAGGTTGCCGAGGAGGATGCCCGTGTCCGACGCGTCGATGTGCTTGGTGCTTTTCAGGCTCGGGCGCAGAGAGCGGGCCTTGTCCGTGATCGCCTTGGCCATCAGGGGCTCGATGTCCTTCGCCTTGGCCATCCCGGCGGTCTTCTTCTTCCGCCCGCCTGCGGAGTCCTTGCGAGGGGACCAGACGACTGCGGCGGTGACGGCGAGGGCGATCAATATGGTGGTGGGGATGATGCGGGCGCCGATGAGCAGGGACGTTGCTCCGGCGGTCGGCCAGAGGCGGTCGGGGTGGAGGAGGGCTGTGGTCGGCTGGTAGGGCGCCCAGGGGCCGGAGCCGGTGATCCGGGCGGTGAGGTTGCCGGTCAGCCAGACGAGGTTGGACAGGGGGACGGCGATCGCGAGTATGCCGAGGAGCACCTTGAAGGCGAGGTCGTAGCCGTCACCGTTGGACGAAGCGGGGGAGGCATTGGGCAAGAGGAAGGGAATTTCTGAGGTAGAGGTCGCGCCAGAACGGCACGTACGGCGGGTTGGCGGCGCGGATGCCGGGCGCCGGAGTGGGACGGCGAGGTCCTGGTCTTGGCGGCTCCCGCGGACCCGGCTCGCCGACGGGCGAGGATCTCTGCCCCTGGCCAGACAGGGCGCCCTGACGAGGACCTCGTCGGCCCCGACGTCGGGCTGGATACGCGCCCGGTTCATTGATGGGGCCTGCGTGTCGTGTCACGGGACGGCGCTGGGACGGGAGGGAAGGCACGGTCTTCCGCACGCGGCATGTAGCGCTGGAAGTGTTCGTGAACGTGCCCGACCGCCGACACGTACAGCGAAAGATTCCGTATCGCGTACCAGGCTTTGGCGTTGCGCTCGTCGATGAGGGCGTCGTACTCCGGCGTCCCCGCAGCCGCTGACGAGGGAAGGTTGTCGAGGCGGCTGCAGTAGTCCTCTTCGAGGGCGTCGAGCTGGTCGAGGGCCTCTTCGCTCCAATTCAGCTGGGAGTACCAGTGGCTGGTGTTGGAGCGGTAGGCAGCCTCGTCCACCTGTTTCTTCTGCGCTCGCGCGATGGAGATCATCTCGCGGACGAAGGCCCGGATGGGCGCGACCGTGCTCCACATGTCGGCGTCACGGCGGGACAGACGCTGCCCGTATGACTGAGCGGCTTGCGGCGAATCCTTGGGGGTGTCGGGCAGGTCGATGTAATTGCCCCAGGCAGCGAGGCGGACTTCCCTGGTGAGGAGAAGTTCGCCGAGGTGGTCAAGGCGCTGCTCGTGGGGGGTGTTCGGATGCGAGGGCGTGCTGGTCACGGAGGGTCTTTCATGAGCTGAGGAGGTACGGCTACCGCACCCTTGGCCCGGGACGGGATCGGGGGCTTCCAGGCCAGCAGGGGAGATGCAGTCCGGGCGCGATGCGGCGGGAGGGTCTACAAGTGGAGGATCCTCCGGCGGCACTGAACGCGAGGTCGACGGCGCTGGACACTGTCACCGTCATCTCCGCGTCGGCCTGCGCCCTTCGGTCGCGCGGTCCGCCGCCGCCCTCGGAGTCGGGGCCAGGACTGAGGGGGCATGGCGGGCGATGTCGCGGATGACCTGACCGTAGGTGGCCCAGTCGTCGAGGTAGCTCCAGCATTCGGCGTGGTGCTGGGCGAGGGCGTCGTCGAAGACCGAGGAGCCGGGCCCGGCCACGGCGGGGAGGCTGTCACGGGTGTGCAGCCACTGTTCGTACAGGGTGTCGAGCCGGTCGAGAGCACTGTGCAGGACACCGAGCCGGTAGGCCCAGTGAGCCTAGACCGAGGCGGACGGCAGGTGGGGCGACTGTGCGTCGGCCGTGGCCAGCAGGTGGCGGGCGTCGGCGCGTACGGTCGCGAACGCGGCGGTGTCGGCGTCACGCTGGCGCTGGCGCAGTGCGTAGGTGTCGTCGTCGAAGGGCCAGCTGTCGAGGTCGGTGCTCGTCGGAGTAGGCATCCCATGTGTCGAGGATCTTCTCGCTGTCACGGATGAAGACGTCGAGGTGATGCATGGCGTCGCGGTGGGCGTGACGGTCGAAGGAGATTGGAAGGGGTCCCACTCAAGATCAGTGGCGGGCCATCGGCCGGGCGGCCGGGTTCACCGCCGGGGCCTTGGCCGGTGTCGGTGCCGGTGGATGCCGGCGCGTGGTGCGTGCCCGGGCGCGGATCGCGTCGAGCCGGCTGGTGTGCGCGGCGACGACCTGCTGCGGCGTGAGCGGGCTGGGCTGCTGCACAGCGCTGTAGTGGGCCGTGCGCTCATACATGCCGCGCTGGAGCGGACTACGGTCGGCCAGCGCG
This sequence comes from Streptomyces sp. NPDC047042, assembly GCF_040644035.1. Taxonomy (NCBI): domain Bacteria; kingdom Bacillati; phylum Actinomycetota; class Actinomycetes; order Kitasatosporales; family Streptomycetaceae; genus Streptomyces; species Streptomyces sp. NPDC047042. The sequence goes on from NZ_JBEYVP010000068.1 coordinate 16,235, forward strand.
GTGAGGAAGGATCCGACGAGGCGAGAGGGTGTGCGCTCGTCGAAATAGGCGTGCCAGATGCGCGGGCCGGTGAACTGTCCGTGGCCGGGCTCGCGGGTCTCGATGTGCCAGGAGGGCCGGTCGCTGAATTCGCTCAACGGGCGCCGTTCGATATGGCACATGGAGTCTGGCGAGCGCGCCGTGCCGTCCGAGTCGCGGGGCCAGTCCGCCGAGGTCACCGGCTGCCACGGGTCGTGCTGTTGTGGCGGCGGGGCGATGAGGGCGTCGGTGAAGCCGGCGAGGAGTTCGGCGGGGACGAGTTCACCGAACTCCGCGTACCAGCCGGGCTCGGTGTCGGTGGGCCTGGCCCGCAGCCGCCACCAGGCGGAAGCCGCGGACTGCGGGTCGAACTGGAGGTGGTGGCGGTGGTCGGGGCTGGTGAGGACGATCTCGGGGCTGAGCGGGTCGGAGGTGAGCCGCCATCCAGCGGCGGCCAGGCCGTGGGTGACATGGCGTCCGTCGCCGGGACCGGCGAGATGGCGGGGACTGGTGTCGAAGGGGATCCGCCCGAGATAGGTGTCGGCGAAGGCCGCGAGTTGCTGGTCGTTTACCGGCATCGTCCGCACCTCCGGGCGTACAGCGGTGTGCCCGCGTTCAGGGGATGGTCGGGGTTCTCGCGCAGGCCGTCGGTGAGGCGGGAGAGGGCGTCGGCGGCAGTGTGGACGGTGCTCGGGGTGCGTGCGGGCACAGGATTCCTGGGCGGTCAGTGGGACAGGGGTCAGCGGCGGGTGCGGTTGCCCCCGGTAGGGGCGTGGGGGCGCGCTGCGGTCCGAGGCCGGCCGGCGTTCCAGGTGCGGGCCCAGGTCGCGGCGCGGGCGGCGGTGATCCGAGCCTGCTGCCAGGCGCTGAGCTGGGAGGGCAGCACGGACACGGACGTGGTGTGGATCTTGGCGTGGTGCGGGACCCGACCTCGCGGGCGCATCACCGGTTCCGGGCTGGCGAGCGCGGCGGCGAAGGCTCGCACGAGGTACATGGGGGTGGTGGGGGCGAACTGGGCGCTCCAGCCGCTGCCGTGCGGGTCGCCTGCGCCGGACCACCACAGTGCGTTGCCCGTCGCGTCCTGGCGAAAGTGCATCCACGCCGATCCCTCGATGCTCGTCGCTGTGTAGTGCCGGCCCTCGGGCTGCAGACGCCAGTGCTGTTCCGTGAACGGCGCCCACACGTTGGGGGCGTGGGCGGAAGGCGGCCCGGTCAGGGCGTCGGTCAACCCGGCGACAATCTCCACCGGTGTCTGACGGCCCAGCGTCGCCCACCATGCGGCCTGGTGACCGCTCGCTGCACCGTGGATGGCCCATCCGCCCGGCTGGATGTACGGGTCGTAGGAGATACGGACCGTGCGGTCCGGGCTCGTCAGCGCCAGGGGGCCGTCCTTCTTGGACCTTTCACGCCAGCCGGAGGCGCGCAGGTACTCCGAGACGTGCCGGATGTCGCCGCCGCCGGCGAGGGCACGGGGTGTGATGAGGTAGTGCTGTTCGGGCTGTTCGTCCGGGCCCCAGCCGGCCCATTGCTTCTTCGTCACCGGTGGCGCCGCACGAACAGCGGGGCCGGGGCCGGCAGCTTCCCCGCCGTCGTCGTGGGCTGTTGGCTGATGTGGTGCAGGGTTGCGCGGTGTGCGTCGAGGTCGTAGCCGATGGCGTCCAGCTCGTTCGCCGCGCGGCCCAGAGCGAGCCAGACCTCTGCGGGCAGCCGTCCGTGCTCGGCCTGGGTTTTGGCGAACCGGCTGCCGGCGCCCACGAGGCCGGTGATGCCGCTGAGGACTCCGTCGTCCGGATCGAGGATGCAGGCGATGACGAACGTGGCCTCGGCGGCCGGCAGTTGGGTGAGGTGTTCGGTGAGTCGGCCGAGCTGACGGGTGATCTCGGCGGCCAGCTGCACCGGGTTCAGGGTGGGGTGGGTCATGCTCCTCCAGGGCGCGGGGCCGGGCTCAGTGGTGGTGGCGGTGGCCGGTTCGCCGGGCCTCGGCGAGCACGTTCTCGGGGTGCGCGCCGGCCAAGGGGACGATGCGGTCGGGGTGGATGGGGATGAAGGCGCGCAGGTAGCGGCGGAAGAAGAAGACGGCCAGTCGAGGCGGACGCTCAGCGGTGATCGGCGGTGGGCCGGCAGAAGGGGGCGTGCGGGGTACGGAGGGCTCCTGATCGAAAGAAGGACGGAAGGGAATCGACGAGGGCGGTGACGCCGAGATCCGTGCGGGTCAGCGGTGACGGGTCGCCGCAGTGGGCGAGGCTGGCTTCGTCGGCGGAGCCGTGGTCCTCGACCCGGTGGTCCGCCTGGTGCGGGCGTCGGTGATCCGGGCCTCGAGCAGCGCTTGCTCGTCGTCCCACCCGTGCGATGTCCGGACCAGGCGGGTGTAGGGCCCGCACCCGTACAGCGGTGTCCCGATGGCCATCCGCAGCAGCGGATCGTCGCGGGCGAGGCTGCGGGTGAACGCGGCGACGACACCGGGCGGCGTGCGGGAGGTGAAGGCGGCCATCCACCAGCAAAACCCGTTCACCGTGCACGCGGCCCGCCATGCTGCCGACACACCGGGGCGAGAGGGTTGTCCGGCGACGCGGACCAGACCGTCCGGTGACACGGCCGTGGAGGCGGGGCCGGCACCGTCCGGGAGCCAGCCCGCCTCCAGCAGCGGGTCAAGAGCCTTTTGGAGGCTGGCGGTTGGCGGTATGCGCATGGCGTCGACCATGGTGGTGACGTACTCGACGGGGAGGTGCGCGCCGAGGAGGGCTTCCCACTCCCGTCCGTCGGGACTGTTGGCGCGTAGGCTCCAGGTCCAGCCCCCACGCCGGTCGTGGACGACACGCAAGCGCCTGTCGGGGCTGGCCAGGGCGGTGTGATAGTCGATCGTGGACACGTTGTGCCAGCCGTGACCGCGCAGCAGCAGCTCGGTCAGATGCTGCCAGTCACCCCCGCCGGCGAGGTGGCCGGGAGCGGTCAGGACATAGGGGACGGTGGACGCAGGACGCGGAGGCACCTGGGTGTGGACTCCTGTCGGACGGGCAGCGGGCAGGGACGATTCAGCCACGCGAGCGGCGCGGTCGGCCGGTCGCCGCAGGCGAAGAGATGACCGGTGCCGCACGCTGAGCGCGGGCGTCCTCCACAGCGCGGCGGTAGACGGCGTGATCGAAGAGATAGCCGGGGACCTGGACGGTGTACCCAGCCGTGAGCAGGGTGGCAACGGCACGCGTGGCCAGCCGCTTCATTGCGTCCTCACTGAGGTGGCCGGGGGCCTCGTGCCAGATGTACGTTGGACCCTCGTCGCCGGCGGGCCGCACGGTGTTGCGTTCGAAGCCCAACTGGTCGAGCAGCGCGAGGAGTTGTTCGGGAGCGCCGGTGGGGGTGTCGGCGTGGACGGTGTTGGTCAAGGGTTTGCGGTAGATCTCGACGTCGGTGCCTTCGTCGTCGGCACGGTTTCCCACGAAGGCGTCTCCGGTTCACAGGTGGCGGGACAGGGGTGCGGAGGGAGGCTGCGCCGGGCTGGGCAGCGTCGTGGTGGGTGCCGGCCGTTGGGGAGTGCGTGCGGCGTGATTGCGTGCGAGGAGGATGCTGTCGGCGGCGCGGGAGAGGGCATCGGCCTTGTCCCCGAGTCGCATGGCCGGTTCCGGGTCCGCGTCGGCGGCCTTCAGTAGATGAGACCAGGCGATGTAGATACCGACGACGGCCTCGCGGATAAGCGGCAGGAGGCCCGCATCGGGTTCGGCGATCTCGGTCAGGACCCTGGCGGCCTCGTCACCGCTGTGAGCGTCGAGGGCCCGCTTGGACAGCTGGGCGAGATAGCGCAGGGCGGCTTCGCGCCCGTCGTCCGGCGGGTCGAGGGCGTTCAGCGCCGGGGCGAGATGGACGCTGTAACCGGCGGTGAGCAGGGTGTGCGAGGCGGCCGTGGCCTTGCGGCGCTCGTCTCCGATCGGGAGGCCGTGGGGAGACGGTGGTACTCGCCCCGCGGACCGGGGGCGTGGAGGAAGCCGTTTCGCTGGAGGATGCCGGCCGCTTCCTGGGTGCCGCCGAGGGCGATGACCAGCCCGGTGCGGGAGTCCTTGGTGATGGTGATGTATTCCAGCACCGCGAAGTCGGGCTCGCTCTGTCTCATCGAGTCCTGGTCGCCAAAGCCCGGGGTGTGGCCGGGGCTGGCGGCGCGGTGGCGGTGGGAGCGATCCGGCCCGAGGGGTGCTGGAGGGCGAGGGCGATGCCGTGGGCATTCAGCCGCAGGCCGATCGCGCGGACAGAGCGGGCCTGCACGGTGGTGTCGTCGCCGCTGAGACGGTAGATACCGGTCTGCGCGTCCGCCACGAAGCCGTGGGCGGCCAGCACGTCCCGGGCCATCGTGCCGACGGGGGCGGCGGCCAGGCTGCCGTCGGCCTGCCAGGTCAGCACGACCCGATGGGGCCCAGACAGCTCGATACTGGCTGCGGCGTTGCGGCGGACCTGCTCGAGCGCGCTCTCGTAGCGGGCGAGCAAGTCACCGGCGACCTGCTCGGCCCCCAGGAACGGTTCGTCCGACAAGGCGATACCGTGGGGTTCGCGCACGCCGCGGTACGCCTCGTCGGGCAGATCACGCGGGGCGACGGCGGCGATGAGGAAGCCCTCGCGTTCGCCCGGCCGGTCCAGGACGACAAGCTGGGCGCCGTCCGGGCGGGACAGGACGGCCGCCTGCCGCAGAGGCTGCTCGGCCAGAGCGGCGGCGACGAGGTCCAGGTCCCAGATCCGGTCCGTCAGTTCGGCGAGGTCGTCCTTGTCGTCGGACGGGTGGTCGGTGGTGGTCCAGTCGCCGGGGAGCTCGCCGGCGAGGACGTCGGCGTACGAGGCGAGGCGTTCAGGGTCTTCGTGGGGGTGCATGGTGTCCTTGGCGGGAAGCGCGGTCAGTGGCGGAGTCCGGCGGCCACGGCAGGCGGTGGCGGCGCCGGGACGGCACGCGGCGGGGGCGGGCATGCGCACACGCCGGAGCGTTCGCGTTCGTTGGCGGGCACTTCTGCGGTGCAGGTGCTGCGGTCGGGGTGCGGGGCGTGCCGGTCGGTGAGGTGGTTGCGGGTACGGATGAGGTCGCTGCGGATGACGCGCAGATGCTCGTCGGCGAGGTCGCGCAGCCGGGCGGCGGCGTACGGGTCGGCTGCGGTATCGAGTCCGTCGTGGAAGTCGGCTGCGGCGTACAGGACTTGCCCGATCGCGGCGAGGATCCCGTCGTACGGGGCGGTCAGCTCGGTGAGCGCGTCGGCCGCGTCCTGAGGGTGGTCGCCTGGCGGAGGCGCTCGGAGAGGTGGGCGACCGAGGACCCCAGCGGCAGGTAGAGGGCCGGGCGGTGCTCGGTCTCGAAGTCCTCGGCGCAGTCGACGTGGTAGCCGACGGACTTGAGCCGGGCGACGGCCTCGGTGGCGAGCTGGCCCTCGGCGCTTGTGTCCAGGCCGGTGGGGGCGCGGTGGTAGGTCTCGTGGAGGCGGACGACGGGTACGAAGCCCGCGCGCTCCAGGACGGTGTGGGCCTCACCGTCGCCGCCGCGGGCCAGGACCTCCTCGGAGTGCGGATCACGGTGGACGGTCAGGACGTGGTCGGGCTCACCGGCCGCCCCTCACATCGGCGACGTGGACGAGCTGGCCGAGGGCGGTGGTGGTGTACCAGCCGCAGTCGATGAGGGCATCGTGTCCGGAGTGCTTGGGCAGGAGGTGGTCCTCCATTGCACGCAGGTGGATCAGGCAGTCCGGGCAGCGGCGCGAGAGGTGCACGAGGTAGCGGGGGTGGGCCGTGATGTAGGTCTGGGCGCCCCCGGTGGCGTCGCGCAGCCGCCATCCGTCCTCGTCGGTCGGGGTGTGCCAGGACGGGGCGACGACCCGCATCGAATCCCCCCACAGTTCCCCGCTTGCCACGCCTTTGACGACGACGACCTGGTCACCGGTATGGAAGTGGGCGTGGGTGATGTCCCGGGCGGGGGTGAACGGGTCGGGCGTCGGCGCGAAGGCCGGCGTCGGCGGAGGGGTTGAGGAAGACGGGAACATGCAGGACCTTCCACACGGTGCTAGGTGGCGGCGGGAAGATCAATGGTCCGCAGGATCGCCCGTTTGGCTAACCGGCGATCGTCGGCTATGTTCCCGGCCGCCGAGCGGAACAGAATCTGCGTACTGCGGTCCTGCTCGGTGGCAGCGCCGGGAATCGTGACCGGGCGAGTCGGTTCGCTCTGGCCGAGGCGCGGCCCATCCGAGGCGGGACAGGCCTCCTGCTCCCGTCCCGCTCAGTCCGCCTCGCTGCTGGTGCCTTCGGCGATAAGTGTGCTGCGGGAACGTCGCGTGGCGGTCGTCAGCCCGTTGAGAGCGCCCCCGCCGTTTCAGCGCGGCTCCACCACGTCTCGCAGCATCAAGATGTCGAAGCGCGGAGCCTGTTACAGACCAGGGCGCTGTGCACTGGCGGAGGGTTGCGTGGGCAGGGAAACACGTCTTGCGATGGCCGCAGTCAAGAGGATCGGGGATCGGTCAAAGACCCAGGACGAAGAGCCGTGTCGACCTGTGCGAAGAGGCACTGATCTCTGCACCTCCGACACGGGGAGTGACTCACGTCACAATGCAAGTCCCGGGTGAGGGGGTTGCCGCTGCAGGGGCGAGGGACGGAAAACTTTCACGAGAAGACGCCCGAAGCTGGGGTGACCTGCGAATTCGGGTTTAAAGCTGGTATTGCTTTACGTGTTGGCTCGTCGCATATCCCGCCGTGCGGGACGGCTCGGTCAAGTTATACGCGGCATTCCACCTGAGTCGACGTCAGGGTCCAAGAGCAAGCCGTTCGTGAAGTGATAGAGTCGCGTTGCTGAACACCCTTTTCCGGCACTAGTCAAGGAGGGGGGTGAAAGGCGTGAAACACCATGGTCGAAAGCCGACCGAGGAGCCATCACGGCCGAGCCATCGGCATCGCCGCAAGGCGGGCTGGTGGCAGAGGCTCAAGAAGCTGGTCCTCGTGCTGCAGCTGGGGCTTGTCGTTGCGCGCATCGTGCAGTTGACCAAGTCATGGCTGGCTTGACCAGGGTGTGTGTGCAGGGGTCCGTCGCGAGCGGCGAACCCCTGCGTGCCATCCACGTCTAGCCCCGGCGGGGCCTGTGCTTACTTGGAGGTGAGGCAGGCCCCGTCGTCGTTGCGGACGACTCTTAAGACTCTACCACTCAAAACTATTTCACCCGGGTCCGTAAAGTAGTTTACGGTTTCGCTCTTTCTTTTCGCAGTCGGTGAAAAGGTTCCTGACCTGAGAATTGTTCGCTAATTATGTTTTGGGTCCCCTCTTTTTTGTGTGAAGCGGGTTTGTGGTGAACTCTCTCCCGGGTCGCCCATTTGGGTGGCGTGCCAAGAAAAGAAACTGTTCCCATGTGGATGCGGTGGCTGCGGCACTGGAGTGCGGGTGGCTCCTCGGGCGAGTGAGTGCTGGACATGCGTTTCTCCTGGTCCAGTCCCTGATCACACGGGAACCGGACGCGGAGGCAGTCTCGAAGTGCCGCTGGCCTGGGACGATGTGCCGCTCACCCATTGGGGTGACGGTCATTCATTTCTCCGTCGGCATGGGATTCGTCCTCGGTCCCGAGGACGGTCATCGGAACGGGTTTTCGGTCCCGAGATCCTGCTCGGTGGCGGCGTCGAGGAGTTCGACCAGGTCGGCCCGGTCGGTGTCGCGCTGGTCGATCCACCATCCCGCGCGGGTGACCGTGCGGGCCTTCTCCTCCAGCGCAGCCCAGTCGGCCTCGTCCCAAGTGCCTTCGATGACCAGTGCGGTGTGCGCGGCGGTCATCAGCTGGTGACGGGAGCGCTCGCCCCAGTCCAGGGCCCGCACGGGTCCTTCCAGCGGCGGCATGTCGAACCGATCGGCCCACTGTGCGGCGGCCTGCTGCTCCTCGGCACGCTTGGCGGCGAGCCACTGCTCCTTGGACTCGGAGTCGGTGTCGCGGGCGGCCTTCCAGCAGTCCGAGCAGTCGCGCTCGGCGAGCCAGCGTGCGAACCCGGCCCGCCGGTCGGCGGCCCGGTCGGACAGATCATGAACGACCGTGTGGCCGCAGGCGTGCTCGACAGGCCAATTCAAACGGACAGTCATCGATCGAACTCCTTAAAAGTGCTGATGAGAAGGGCAGTTGGGGCGGTGCTCTCGGACACCGGCATGCCTGCGGCGGGGGTCACAGGCGTCGGACGGGGGAAGTGGTGCGGGGCGGCGGTGCGGGGGGTGTGGTGTCCAGGGAGGGACGCGACCGGATCCGCGGCGGCTTGGGGTGCGGTGCGGTGGCAGGACGGCGACGGTGGCACCGAGGTCCTCGGCCGCCTCGTGGACCTCGGCAACGAGGAAGGCGAGCTGCCTGCGGAGCGCGCTGAGCCGGGCGCCGAGCCGTGTACCAGGACTCGATCAGATCAAACTCGTCCCGCCGTCGCGCAGCTTGAGCCCTTTCGGTCCATATCTCGCGCTCCCTGGCGGTCAGTTGGGCGTCGGGCTGGTGGTGCTGGTCGGCGAGATCCGCAGCGAGGGAGCCCGTGCTCCCCCCAGAAGGCGAGCTGTGGCCACAGGGCGGAGTGCTGCTCTCGCTCGGCGGCCGAACCGGGCTCGGCGGGACGCTCCAGAGCACGGACGATCTCGGCGTGCGAGGCGTCGAGGGCGCCGAGCAGTTCGCGCCAGGCGGTGATATGCCGGGCCGGGGGCAGTGTGTCCAGGGCGCGTCGGGCCGAGTCCAGCAAGTGGCCGCCGTGCGGGGCGAGATGGGCGGCATATTCGCTCATGGCTGCCTCGTTGCGGCGGGCGCGGGCCGTTGCCGCAGCGTGGTGGTGGACGGTGCGGCCGTACCGGTCCCGGGTGGTGTCGAGTGCGGTCTGGATTTCGCGGTCGATGACGGCCATGCGCAGCGGAATCCGCGTGCCCGGGAGACGAGGTCCGCCGTGTTCGGTACGGGGGGGGCGTCGGGGATGGGGATACTCCTGGGAGTCATGGCTGGCGGCGCGATGGACGGCCGGGCGGGGCGGCAGCTGTCATGGCCGGCGGGCGCGGCGGACCGGCGGGAGTGGCCGCTTTCGGGGCGCCTGCGCGCAGGTCAGGGCCGAGGTCGACTCGATAGCGGGCGGCGGTGAGCATCTCGGCTGCCCAGGTGGCGTGTTCGTTCTCCCAGGCGCTGCCCAGGTCGAACGGGAGACGGATCCAGACACTGCGCAGAGTGGGTTCGAAGAGGAAGCCGGCCCTGCGCAGCACGTCGCCGGCGAACGCGTCGACAGAACCGGTGACTTCGACCTCGCCGCCGTGCCCGCGCAGGATACGGATCGGCCGGGTGTCGGATGTCATCGTGACCGCCCGACGCTGGGCAGGTGAACGGCCGGCGCGTGCGCGGGCGGGTTCGGCCGTACAGGCGGCGCAGAGGCGGCCGGAGCCGGGCCGCTCTGGGGGGAGGGGCGGGCGGCTGCCCGGGCGAGACGACTGCGCCGTTCGTGCATCCCGTGGTCCCGGAGTGGGCGGGGTGGAGCCGGGGGATCAAGGGCGGCGCCGGCGCGTACGCGGTAGCCGAGCGCGCGCAGATCGTGGACGGCTTGGCGGGTACGGCGCTGTCCGTCGCGTTCTGGCGCGGGGAGCCGGTACAGGCCCGAGGCGCCGGGGATCGGTTCGAACTGCTCGCGGGTGAGGAACCAGTCGGCCTGGTGGGCGGGAATCTGCGGGCTGACTGCGGCGACGTAGCCGTGTTCGGGATGGGCGGCGAAGCAGAAATGGTCGGACAGGAAGGGGGCCTTTCTTCTGGTCAGCGATGCGCGGACGGAGAGGGAGGCGGCAGGACAGGCCGGGCTGCTGGAGCGGGCGCCACGGCAGCCGCTGGGGTGGGAGAGGCGAGGGCGGCGTGGGCGATGCGCGCGAAGGCGTCGGTTTCGGCGAGCCAGATACCGAGGGCCGGCATCACCTGTCGTCCGAGCCGGGTACCCATCTGCCCGGGCGGCTCCAGGGCCCTGTGCGGCAGCAGCCCCAGGTCTCTGAGGCGGTCCTGCCACACCCTCATGGCGGGCGCGCAGAAGGCGAGGGCGTCGGTCAGACGGCGCACGACGCCGGCATCGGCGGGGTGGTGGGCGACCGCGGTGCCGCAGTTGTCCAGCACGCCGGGCGCGTGGGTGAGAACGGGCAGGAACTCCAGCCAGACGCGGTCGGCGAGCACCCTCTCCGCCTCCTGCAGTACCTCGGGTGAGCTCAGGGGGATGCCGTCGCTGAACCGGCCGGAGGCGTGCATCGCCCGCTGGGCGTCGTACTCGGCGCCGATCGCGTCGAGCGCCGCGAGGACGGCGTCCGTACGGCGTTGGTGCAGGGCCCGGTGGTAGGCGGGCAGGAACGTGCCGGTGATGACTCGCGCGGCCGGGCGCGGCCTTGAGGGAAGAACGATGCCGGCGGGCGTGTGCGGATTGTCGTAGCTGTTGTCGAACTCCTGGTGGGGAGCCAGCGCCCCGACCAGGTACCCGAGTTGGGGATCTGGGCCGCGTTCGGCGAGCAGCAGCTCGACGCCGGTGGTACTGGTCAGCCTGGCCGCGTAGGGCACGCGCTGGTCCTCCACCGCGCGGACGAGTTCACCGCTGTCCCATAGCCAGGGCAGCAGGTCCCCCTGCCAGACGGGATGGGAGTAGATCTCGACCTGGGCGGTCCACTCCCCGGGCAGCAGTTCGGCGATCCGGTCGGCGATGTCGCCGAGGAACGGACGAACGCTGACGGTCACGGTGGTGCGGTGGCGGCGGGCGAGAAACAGCAACTTCGCCGCGGCTGCCCGTACGTCCGGGCCGGGCGTGCTGTAGCTGCCGTTGGCCTGTTTGGTGAATCCGGCCTGTTCGAGGGCGGTGTGCGCCCATCGGTACTGCGTCCCGTGGGCGATGGCGATCAGGTTGGCGGCGCGGCTGTAGGCGAGCGTGATCTCGGCAGGGCGGTCGGGGGCATCGTTGGAACTTTCGAGGGGACTCAGTGGCGCGCCCGCAGCCGCGGCTGCGTAACGGCGGCCAGCCGGGTTCGTAGCCGGACCGGCGGCGGCGAGTCAGGGCCGGCCGGTGTGGATGTGGTGCGCAGGGTGGCTGCGGTGGTGAACAGCCGGGTACGGGCCGCGTCGTAGTTCTCGGCCGCCACGATCCGCAAGGTCTGGGGGTCGTCGCGCAGCGGGGAGAGCACGAGGCCGGACAGGGCCTCCCGTTGGAAGGCGGTGGTGGCGTAGGTCAGGGCCTCGGTGAGCAGGTCCAGGGCGCCCGCGGTGCCGGCGGCGGCCTCGGCGAGCCGGACGAGCGCGACACGTTCGGGCAGGTGAACTGTGGTGCGGTAAACCGTTCCTGGGCCCGTTCGGCGGCCTGCTGCAGATGGTGGGTCAGCATGCCGATGTCGTCCGTGAGCGCGACCAGGTCGATGGCTGCGGGGCCGGTGGGGAAGCCGGCGGCCAGCTCGTCCAGACGCCGGGCCAAGACATCAAGGGCGGCCTGGGTGATCGAGGAGGACATCACACGGCGCCGGCCGCATGCCGGCTCTCTCGGGTGACGAGTACGGCTCGCAGGCTGCGCCCGCCGTTCCACCCATCGGCCGGGCACGTGTCTCCAGGACGTCGTACAAGTCCTGGAGAGTCATCTCAAGCGCTAATAACGGTGACGTTTACGGAAATAACTAGCTTTTAAGCATGGCCATTTTTCGATCATCATCTCTGAGGTGTTGTTGATCCGCCCTCTGTCTCGTGATCGGATCCCCCCGCCTACTACCCGTAAGCGCCTGGTTACTGGGCACGTGACAGGACTTAGGCGACCGACGGACACACCAGAGGGGAAAATAGACAATGCGACTCAGGCGGGCGTTTGCCGCAATTGCGGCCCTGGCCATGGTCACGGGAGGCATGACCGCAGCCTCAGCTACAGCCGATGAAGCACCGTCGGCCAGTGCACCGCCGACCGTCTCGTACCAGGAGAGAGAAGCAGCCGCCAACAAGCCACGCCTCGCTCCTAAACGCGCGGATGCAAAAACACCGGAGACTTGCGACGTGGTTCAGCAACAGGCTGCCGCTGACGGCAAGAAACAGGCGTTATGCATCGAGACTTTAAGCGCCTCTGAGGTGCCGAAGCAGCTGAAATCTGTACGCTCTTCTGCTGCCGGACCAGGGATCGTGTGGTGTGACGATAAGGAGTTGGGTGAGGTCTACGTCACCCGCTCCTCCATCTGTGAACAGCAGCTGATCCATGCCATTCTCATAAACACCCAGACCGGGGCGCCCCTCGGGGACGCGTATCTGACAGTCAAGCAAGAGGTGAACACGCGAGACGTAGCCGACGCGCCCATGAATGTGTACTTCGACGAGTACTTCTACCTGCAGGTGCAAGCTGTCTCGGGCGCCCTTGTCGCGGGCTTCAACGTGACCGTCGACGCCGACTGCGCTCCCACATCAGCATGCGAACAGGGACCCGACCCCTGGACTGGCCCGACACCCGTCACGCTGCTCTCCGAGATAGACGGAACCTGGCTCCGCTCATGGAAGAACACGACGCTCCACGACACGTTGCTTCTGGGGTACACCCTCACGGTGTCCCAGGGCGCAGCAAAAAGCAGCCACTCCTGGGGAGTTAACGAATCCAACGGCTGGCAGGTGCGCTGCGACAACGAAATCAGTAAGTACGCCGGCTGCATTATCCCTGCGTTCATTCCGACATTCGTTATAGACTACGCCAAATATCCGGCAGGCAGCGACTACATCAATCAGGCCCAGCTGTACATCAAAAGTTACCCCGGCCTCGAAGGTGACGGTCAGCCGCTGCACCGTGAGGCAGACGACACAGTTGCCACGAAAAATCGCAACAAAGTATGTGATAGCACCTTCAAGCCTGAGGACAAGTTCAATAAGAAGTACGAGATCCAGTGCGACGAATATCCATTCGCCCGAACCAAGGAAAGTGGAGCGCAATTGGGTATAACTTCAGGAAGTCAATGTAAGCAGTTCACTGCATGGCCGGGACTCAAAGACCAGGAACCTCGCCAAAATTACATAATGCAGGCCACCGTGCCACACGGTACTGCTAATTGCGCCAGGGCCAGTATGCTCAAGGCGGACAACGAGGGGATCGGAGGTGACCTCGGTCGCTTCTACGTGAAGAATCGAATCATCAACAACGATCCTTTCTGGGTCAAAGCTCCGACGTGGCGCCCCTAGAGTAGAACATAGGCCCAACGCTGTGGGTTCGCCGACAATTCTGCGGCGAACCTACAGCCGCGCCATCTATCCAAAAACAACGGACTCCAATGGTTCGAAGTCTGTGGCTCGCGGAATTTCGAGCGAGAACTCCTGCTCCAGCCGTGCAAGCACAGTAGAAGTAGGGTCCTCAGATTCCGCGAGACCCTCGACCGATATCCCACCCACAGCTCCCGCTACCGGATGGATGGGGTCAAATGAGTTAACGACTTCACCGTTGACGAAATATTGCACCCAACTGGCCATGTTCGCGGTGCGGGTGAATGAGACGAAGCGAGTCGATCGGGACACTTCTAGCCCAATTGAGCGATTCGTGGCATAGGATCCGAACGACTGGATGGCGAAGGCCCAGCCTGCGATCGAGCCGAACCTGAGAACCTCCGCATTAGGGCGGAGGAAATCCAGTTCACGCAATTTTTCTGCGTCCAGGTCGTGAAATTCCAGGCTATTTTCGTCCGGGTACCTGCTGCATAGATCGATTGCCTCGGCCTGATCTCTCGTCAGCATGAGGGCCCCGTCGGGGTCAGCTCCCATCCTCCGGATGAAGTCCTCCGGAGTCACCTTCTCGCAAAAGGCCACGCTGAATCCCTCAGGGAAGGAAGTGCGTAGCCATTGCAGTCCGTCGCTCATGTCTCTCCATCTCAGGCCAATGAGGCTAACGATTCTACTGGGCGCTCAGCTCGGAATGTTCAAAGATGGAGTCACACCCCACCGCACGAAGAGCTATCGGTGAACCCTCCATCGAGCTCAGGAGCGGCCGTGAGGTGCACGGGCACACCGTCGGGCGCCCGGCTCCCGGTGAGGGACCACCCCCTGACAACCGTGTAGGTGGCGGTGGCTTCCTCGACGACCGGCGCCTTGGGCCCGTTTCCGCACGGCAGCGGGGTGAGAGTCTGCGGGCCGCTGAACGGCGCCGAGTAGGTCCAGCACCCGGTGCCGTTGCGGGCGGTGACGGTCGGGCCGTCGACGAGGGCGACACTGCGCAGCGGGCGCCGAGAGCAGAGGGAGGAGGAGGCTGGAGAATCCGCCCCAGCGGACGTAAGACGCCGGCATACCCGATGTCGGTGGGACGGGCGATGAAGAACGGGCGTCCAGAGGTTCTCCAAGGTCGTTCGGGCGGCGGTGGCCAACGCATGTGCGTCAGGGTCGGCGGCGTACGCGGTGGGCGCCGGAGGTGACGGCGGCCCGGCGGTGCTGCTCGCTGACCGTCGGCATCGGGGAAGACGCCGAGGCGGGTTGAGCGTCTGCGAGTGGGCTGTGACGGCTACGAGAGCTCGCTGGAGGCTGCGCAGGGCGTCGTCGTGGCCGAGGGTGATGTTCAGCTGGCTCTCGACCGGTGTGGCGGTGCCGGGGCGGGCGGTGAGCCGGTGGGCATCGGCGAGGCCGGTCACGGCCGTGCTCAGGTGGGCAGCCGCCCGGTTGCTGTGTTCGAGCGCGGTGGCCAGCTGGACGAGGTAGGCGCGTCCCTCGTCGGTGGTGGCGAGGGGGCTGTCGGCCGACCGGAGCAGCTCGTCCATGAGCCCGGAGGACAGGTTGTACACGGAGACGAGCTGCTGCAGCAGGGGCGCGAAGGCCGTCTGCAAGCTGTCGGTCTGGGGGTGGGACCAGGTCGGTGGTGGTCCGCCGGATGCGGCGCTGCCAGGTGGAGAGCTGGGTGCGGATGTTGGCATCGTCGGTGGTGCTCATCGGCGGCGTCCCTGGCGCGGGTTGCCCGGTGGAAGGGGTGGGTGGGAGCGCGGTCCGTCCAAGGAGTGCACGGTGATGTGGAAGTCGCGGTGCCGCAGATGCTGCAGGCTTTTGATCAGCTGACGCCTGGTTTGTTCGGGGGTGAGGGTGTCGGGCAGGTGGCATTCGCCGGTGGCGGGGTCGAGGAGGAAACCGCCGTGCGCGAGCAGCTCGATGAAAACGGGGATGTAGCCGGTGCGGATCCGCGGACGCTGCTGCGCGTCGAGAGCGATGTGGACCTGAAAATGTCCGGGACTGCTGCGCCGGATCGGGGTGGCGGAGGCGAGACGGTAGTCGATCAGCAGCCGGCGGTGCAGTCTGGCTGCGGCCCGGGCGGGGTCGGCGGGGACGGCGATGCCGCGCGGGGCCCTGAGGCCCTGGACGTGCTGGTGGCTGGTGTTGGCCGGCAGCATCGGCAGGACGAGGTACTCGTCCGGACGGTGGGGGCGGGGCATGACATACAGCTGCAGGCCGAAGTGGTGCGTCAGCACGCTGCGCTGGACGGCGTCCGTCTGGAAGGCACTGTAGGGCAGGGGGCCGCTGTCCCAGATCCGGTTGCTGGCCGGATCGTCGGCGATGAGTACCGCGGTGGCGGCGGGCTGCCAGCCGGGCAGGCGTTCGGCGAGCGCGTGGGTGAACTCGGTTATGGACAACAGTGGTTCCTCGTGCGGTGGGATGTCTGGATGGTGCTGGTCACGAGGAGGTGGCCATGCCGTTGGCGTCGGTGCGGCGGCAGGTGTAGCCGAGCAGCGTGGACTTGCCCGCCGTGGTGGGGACGGAGGCGACGTCGGAGCAGGTGAACGTGTAGGTGAAGTACGGGGAGTTGGTGGTGCCGAGCCAGGCGCGGTCGTCCTTGTCCGGAATGATCTCCAGTCCCGGGGCGACGGTGTCGCGCTGAGTGTGCGTGTGCGCGAAGGCGACGAGGGCGCTGCCGTTGGCGGTCTTGAGCGCGTAACTGTCGGTGAACTCCGGGCTGGCGGCGGAGAACGCGGTGGTGCCCCGGGGGCCGAACTTGCGGATCGTCTTGTCGTGCACCTTGATCTGCCGGGTCGATGTCTTGGTGGTTGCGAAGAGCCTCTTGCCGCTCATGTTGCCGCCGGTGGCGAAGTTGTCGCCGACAGCGGTACGCAGGACATCGACCGGAGCGGAGACGTTCTTGGCGGAGGTGGCGTCGAGGGCGGTGGCGTAGCCGTCCGCGTCGAGGGCGATCTTGGGGAGCTGCTTCTTGTCGTCGAGGTCGACGGAGGAAACCATCTCCCACCGCTTCGTCGTCGCCTGCTCGGCCATGACGAGGAGACGGGCGTACTTGTCGGTCTTGCCGCTGTAGGTGACGGCGGCGAACCACCGCCGTTGGCCGGCAGCGAAACGCGGAATGTAGACGGTGGTGGATGCGAGGTTGTAGGACCACGGCCTGTACGTTTCGCGGTCGGCCTTGGGCAGGCCCTCGTCCTGCTTGTAGTCCGCGACCGACATCGCGTACAGCGGGCCGTCCTCGATGGTGTCGAGCAGTCGGCGGTTGTGGGTGGCGTTCGCCTGGTTGTTGATCTTGGAGTAGTGGGCGATCTGGGCGAGCGCCTGCTGTTTCGTCAGGGCCGGTTCAACGGTCGGCGTAGAAGGAGCGGGAGAAGCAGTGCGGCTGGCCTTGGCCGTGGTGTCGGTGCTGCCCGAGAAGGTGCAGGCGGACGCGGTGAGCGCGGCCGTCACGACGGCGGTGAGCCAGAGGGCGGTGCGGCGGGCGGAGGCGTGCAGCGGAATGAGGAGGCTCCGGGGAGTGAGGGATTAGCGGGTACGGGACGTGGTGGCGCAGGCCGCGGGTGCGGAGCGCGTCGGGGCCGTGTGCGGTGTCGTCCGGGTGTCGGCGGCGGCACGCAGCCGCTTCGAGGCGCGGGCCAGATGCGCA
>NZ_JBEYVP010000069.1:0-32979 GCF_040644035.1 Streptomyces sp. NPDC047042
AAGGCGACGGCCACCACGAAGTAGACCCACTCAACAGACCGGGGTCGGTCCCATTACATGAGCCGACCCCGGGAACATTCCGTGAGCGCCCACAAACGCGATGCGGCAGGCGGCGGTTCCGGTGGTGCCGAGCTTGCGGTACCCCATGGTGTTTTTGTCGTTGTGCGGCTCAGGCTGCAGGCGGGCGGTTGTCCCGTCCCCCTAACTAGTTCTTCAGACGTCTCTGGCCAGTTCTCTGTGACTCGATTGCCTCTCTTCGGGACGGCCTCGCCGTCTGCTGGCGGGCAGAGTTCGGGTCACTGCCAGGGTTCGCTTTAGTCTCGAAAATGCGCTGCAGAGTTCGGCATAACCTGTTTCGCTCAACTGCACCTGCCACGTCTCCGTGCAGGTTGCGTGTCGTGGCGGTTGGTGGCTGAGCTGTCCCCGGACCAGAAGCACGGTGCGTGCCCGCCACTGGCCATCTTCTCCCCTCCATGTGAAGAGTTCGCGTGGGTCGTGGTGCCATCCAAGTTCGGCGCTGACGGCCGGATGGAGCGCGAGCCAGTCTCTGTGCGGGGCGTCCGTCCAGTCTTCGTGGCCGTGGACAACCAGCTCCTTGGCAGGCCAGTCGAGGCTACGACTGGCCGGGTACCGGTCGACTTCGGCGTGGAACGGTTCCCATGCTCGGCGCTTCGGAAGGAGCAATGCTGCACTGAGGGCAAGGCCATGAGTCGTGCGAACCCTGCGTTCCTCTTCGGGTCTTCCCCATTCCAGGCTGCGCCACTGGCCGTATTCAGCCAGCACGTAGGGCCTGGCGACCGCGGCGTATGCACGCGCGTACTCGTCTGCGGCTGGTCCTGCTTCGGCGCACCAGTTGTCGACGTCGTAGGAGGCAGTCCCTTCGGGTCTCCAGATAGGCGGCAGCCATTCTGGGAGCGGCTGAGGTTCAACGGTGACGATTTGCTCATCTACCAGGCCGAAGTGGTATGCAGGAAGGGTTGGTGCGTCACCCAGCGCACCAGCGTCAAGCAACTCACCGAGTACCGTTCCGACGGCTCGGCGGCCGACCATATACGCCCAAGGGCGATAGCTGTGGCGCTGTTGACGTGAGGTGAGACGTTGCGCGTGAGCACGATGTCCTCCCTCGGTCCAGCGATCAGTGTTGGACCTTGCAACCGAGGCGGCCCTGTGGAGAACCGACGAGTCCTCCAGCCCAGTGATGTCGGAGAGCATCTGAAGGGCAACATCGAACGGGCCGAGCATGTGACGCGGATTGTGTAGATCTAGGTGCGGGGTTCCGTGGCGGTCCTCTTCTGGGACCGTGCGTTCGGGAAGAGGTGGAAGGGCCAGGCCATACGCGGCAGGACGGGCTCGGTGCGGTGGCTTCTCCAGCTCAATGTCGTACAGACGGGCGAAACGGCGAGCGAGGTCTCGGGAGATGCCGTCGGTCTCGATGGCAGCAACCTGCAGGGCGGCGACGAGTTCAGCGGACACCGCGGTTGCCCGTTCGCCTTCGGGTGCGGTGATCAGGGTGAGCAGGGCGGCCTCGCACGCCCATCCGCCTTGTGTGACGGTCTCGGCGAGAATGGTCTGGATCACGTGCTGGTGGCGTGTACTCAGCAACTGAAGTGCCCGTCGTGCGCCGAAGTCGAGAGAGCGGACGGGGTGCCCGAGATACAGCGCTACCCATCGTGCCAGAGCCTCGACGGCCGGGATCGCTGCTGCCGGAACTGCAGGGATGTCCGCGGTGTTGGTGGCGGGTGGCGCTACCTCGTCGAGGTAGGCCTCGATGTCGGGCCAGGCTCGGGCGACGGTTCCGGGTTCTGTGACCAGTTGGGTGATTTCTCGGATGTCGTCGGGCGATAGCTGCGCGGACAAGGACCCGGTGATGAAGGTGTTGGCGAGGTCTTGTCGGGCGAGTTGTACGAGGGCGGGGTGCCGGTAGTGGAGTGCGGCGTGGAGGATGGCCAGCCTGGTTCCCCCATCGTGGTAGCGCAGCCATCCATAGGCTGGCGTACGGCTGAGCGCGTCTTTGAGGGCGGCCGCGGCCCTGACGGGTTCGCCGGATTGTGCAGCCAGCGCTGCCAGTCTGCCCAATGCTGATCCTGAGAGGCGCAAGCGCCCGGCTTGCTCCAGCAGAGCACGGGCCTGGGCCGGAGTCGTGGAGGTGATGATAGCGGTTGCCTGCTCGACGGCCTTGTCCCAGCCCCCCGGCGGGGGTTCTGCAACTGTTGCTGCAGTTCGAAGTGCCGTGAGCAGGCTGCCCAGGGTCTGGACGCCCGGTGAAGCGTCTCGAGTATCCGTAGGCGTGTCTTCGATGGCCTCTTCGTGGATTGCCTGTTCGGTGACGTCCCGTTTCAATTCCTGGACGGTCCAGAGCTGCTGGGCTCGCTCCAGCGCCGTCACAGCGGCGGCGGCAAAGCTCTCCGTCCTGCGGGCCTGTACGGTTTTGGCGATTTCCTCAGTCGGCTCGGGCGTGATCGGGAACAGCAAATGGACCGCGACAGCGGTGCTGTCCGCCACAGAAACGTCTGGGTGCTGGCAGGCGGCAAGCACTACGGACTGGACAGCGTCGGTTTCGCTGAGCGCTCCCGTTGTGCACAGCCACTCAGCCAAACCGCAGGCTAGGGAGGGGTCACGGGCAAAGGCCGAAGCGATGACCTTTTCCGCGGCGCTTGAGGCATGACGGCCTGAGCTGGCAGCGGCGATACGCGAAGCGTAGGTGAGGACCGTCGTGGTGAACTGAGAAGGAGACATCTCTCCCTCGTCTGCAGCGGTGACCAGCCAGTCGAGCCACTCCACGAGTTGCCGGTCATGATCGCTCGCATCGATGCCGAGCGATGTGTCTACCGCGCAGCGAGTCGCTTGTCGGGCTGCCTGCTCGTCGCCAGCCAGAGCCCAGGCTCGCGCTTGCGCCAGCCACAGCGACACCCTGTCATGTGGTTCGGAGGACCAGTCGTTGATCACTGCATCGAGCCGTCGAAGCTGGTCCACGGCCCATGAATGGGCGTCGGAGTGAGTCTTGAGAGCGGCCTCGATAACGGCCTGCTTGCGCTGGGGAGGCCAGTAAACGGCCCGTTCTTCGCTCGCCCAGGCTGTATCGAACCGCGACAGCAGGCGTTGCAGTCCGGCGCTGCCGTGCTGTCTGGCCGCGAGGTCAACTAGCCTACCGAAGAGCTCAAGAGCAGCGTCGCGAACGATGTACCAGCCTGTCCAGTCACGGGTCTCCTCGGATGGTACTTCTAGCAGGCGGACAATCGGATCCGCCTGTGCCGGCACATCGGGCGGGTCTCCGAGACCCGCGGAGACACCAAGTCGCTGTCCCTCCATCTGGGCCAGGACGCGAAGTGCTCGCCGGAAACGCGCGTTGCCGGCATCCCGCGATGTCCAGTCTGAGGTCGGCATGAGGTCCGACTGTGTCGGATCTGGATGGACTTGCCGGAGTCTGTTGAGCCCGATCAGCGTCCGGAAGGGGGCGAGGCCTTCTTGCCCGGATACGGTGGATGGCCAAGCAACGGCGGTGCCGGGGGGCACGAGTTCGCCGATCTCGGGCGCGCTGTTGAAGCCGTTCTGGACGAGCAGCTCGGCGGTGGCAATCCGGATGCTCAGGTGTACAGCAGGTGACGAGCCGTTGGCTGGCAGCTCTTCATCGTCCTCTTCGTCCGCGTCCCCTTCTTCCGCGTTAAGTTCGATGATTTCGCGTGCCCATCGCAGAAGCTCGGTTCGCGCTTGGTCCTCTGACGCGGCCTTGGCCCGCATATAGCGGGCTCGAGCGCGCCAACTGGGTGTGGCCTCGGCATCGATCACGGCAGTCAAGGCGTCGAGGGCGGCCTCGTCGCGGGTCTCGATGAGGAGATCGAAGCAACGTGCATGAGCGAAGCTGCGACAGCTGGTCGTGCTCGCCCCGCGTTCGAGCCGGTCCCGCTGCTCGCGGAGCAGCGTCTGCCGTGAGGACCTTGCCGCCTCGTCGTCTGCCGATTCCTCCGGTACTTCGATGCTGAGCACCGACTCATCCTCATCGTTTGGAGGATGGGGAAGTTGGTGGTCAAGCTCGACCAGTACCGCGTCGAGACCGGAGAGGTTCCATGTCACTTCGGCCCAATCGGCAACCGCGTCCGGCGACGGATCTTCTTCGCCGGCAATTCCAGCCAGGCCACCGCAGGCACGCAAGATTCTCTGGACCGCATCCACATTGCCGCTGTTGACAAAGGTCACGGCATGAGCAAGGGCCGCCTTCCGTGTGATCCGCAGTCGTCCGCCTCTGGCGATGTGGTCCAGAGCCAGCCGTGCGTCGAAGGCATGCACTGCGATCGCAAGAGGCTCGTTCTCCAGGACCATCTCGCGCAGCCGAAGTTCGCTGAGGAACACCAGCATGCGCAGAAATGCCTGCGAATCGTCCAGCAGGTTGGCAGAGCGCAGCGCAAGCAGCGCGTGGTCTCGGACCGTGGCCAGAGGCCGCAGATCGATCAAAGACTGACGCAACCTTTGCGGCGTGCCAAGAGCCAGTACGCGGTCGTGCTGACCGCCTAGAAAGAGGTGTACGACTGCTTCGTCTTGGTACAAGCTCCACTCGGCCCCGGAGTTCCCGCACACGTCCGCAAGTTGCATATGGAGCCCGCGTTCACGCTCCTCCTCAGCCGTACCGGCGACGTGAGCCGTGGCGTCTGCGAGATAGCTTCGGAAGCTGTTGTGGATGAAGCGCCAGTCATCACCGGCCTTGTGGAAGAACGTTGCAGCTTGGTCGGCGAACGCGGAGATTGCATGCTGATCGGCCCAGGTCGATAGCCAGCGCAGGTTCACCGGTACACGCAGGCGCGCGACCATCCCCAGCAGGTCAAGAACTTGCCGGTCTTCTCGCACAGCTTGGAGGTATCCGCGGTAACGCGCGGCAACATCGCCACCATAACGCGATGCGTCGGCGAGCAGATTGTCTGCCAGTTGGCGTCGCGCTACTTCATCGGGCTCGCTGCCTTCCAGTGCGCTGAATTCCTGCAATAGGTAGGTGAGGGCGAGGGGGTGCCCTTCACTGGCGTCGATGACCTTCGTCATTTGACCGGGATACAGCCAGTCACCATGGCCAGCTGCATTGGTCAGGTACTCAATTTCTTCGGCGGACAGCGGAGGCAGCATGGCGATACGGTCGTCTTGCTCCAAAGCCGCCTGCACCGAAGCCGGAAGGATGCTTGTGGTCTGGGTGCCCAGGATGATGAAGACGCCATCGGGCAATGCCGCCGGGTTGGGAAGCTCTTCCAGCAGAGAACGCGTCGGGTTCTGTTCTCGCGGGATGTGATCAAGGCCGTCCACCACGACGATGGTTCGCTCGCCACGCGTCATCCACCGTTGGCCAGCCTGGTCGAGCTGGTCGCTCAGCACGGAGCGCTGGGTGCGCAGGTCGTTGCCGATTCCGTGGCGGTGCAGGCCGCTTTCCTGCAGAGCAAGAGAGACGTCGTGCAGAAAACTGTCCGCTTCTCCCCTGCTGCTGAGCGGGTCAGGTGCATCGGGCACGAAAGCGTAATAACGCGCTACATGTCCTTGAATCTTCAGGCTGGCCAGCAGTGTTGACTTTCCAGATCCAGCTGGGCCGACCAGTGCCAGGTAACCGCCCGACAGACGCTGCAGCCGAAGCTCGAGAGCCTCTCGGGCCACCTCGTTCGTTGTGTACACCGTTGGGACCGGGAACTGGTGGGGATGGCGGTACCGCAACCGGTCCTGCCAGCCCAGACGTTCCATCAACTGGTCACGACTCAACTCCACCGGCTGTGCCGGGTCCCGCACGATCTCCTCAAGCGTGTACGCCAGGTGCGCAACCTCACCGTCAGTCGGTTCGTGATCAGGACGGAGGAGGGGATCTCCGAGCAGGAGACCGAACCTCAGTTCCAGGTCACCCACGAAGGCAACGAAATCATCGTCGGTCAGCTTCGTGAGCATGCGTAGCGCTTCCCAGACAGGTGCCCAGTCGACAACTTCCACAAGTTCGGCCAGATCGCTCCACTGCCTAGTTCCTTGCGCGATCTCAAGCCGTACCGGCTCAAAAGAGCGCGCGAGAAATGTGGCCAGACTACGAGTGCCTGTGGCCGTAGCGTGAGCAATAGGGCTCACGCCCCTCGCTTGCGTGTTTGATGCGTGATTGTTCGTGCACAGGTGGACGGTCAGGGGCTCCGGTGCGGCCGTTCGCATCCTTATCCATGCAGCCGCAAGCTGTGTCAGCAAGCCAGGCTTCTCGCCCTCTCCACTCGTCAGGTCGCCCCATGTGAACGACCCGGCAGGTTGCGACCACTTCACCTGCAATGCGTGGCGTCGCGACCCCGACTTGAATTGGAAATCATCAGCCACGCCAGCTTCTGGATCGGCAACTCGGATCCACTCCAAGGTTGGGAGTTTGGCGAGCACCACACGAGCAGCCAGCCCATATTGGCCGCCGAAACCCACGACGGCCGCTACCTCACCCCTACTCGGCTGCAACAGAACCTCCTGCTCACACAGCGACAGACCCTCAGTATGGCTGGGCATCATTCCCTTCGCACAGTCGAGCAGTTCCAAGGTCGGCGCTCCAACGCGGCGGTCGCCTTCGCCAGGAAATAGGCGTTCTCAGCATAAGCGGTCAGTTCGCCAGAGCAGCTGGGCGTATAGCCCCCGGTCCGAAGCGCCGACGGGCGCGGTCTGCGGCGGCTTCAGCCGCACGGGCGCGGGCATCGCCGGGGTCCAACAAGAGCTGGCGGTAGGCCCTGTCGGTCGGCAACAGGTCGTCTGCGCGGATCGTGAAGGCGCGAACTCTCGCTCGCTGCAGTCCGAGACCCGTCAGCAGGCTCAGCGCAGCCACGGTGAGTGCGGGCGAGTGGTTGGTGGGTTCCGGCAGGGTGCGGGTACGTGTGGTGGAGCTGCGGTCGGCGTATCGCACCGTGAGGGTGAGTCGGCTCGCGATCTGGCTTTCGCCGCGCAGGCGTTGGCCGATCTGGTCGGCAAGTCCCAGAACTGCGCGGTGGTGCTTTGCGGGGTCGAGGCAGTCCCGCTCCAGCACGAGGTCGGCGATCAGGTGCGCTGCGGGTTCGGCGGGGACGACCGGACGAGGGTCGTGGCCGCGGGCGCGCTCGGTCAACAGCCGTGCCTGGCCTACGCCGAGGAGCCGTTGGAGGGTCAGTGAAGGCAGGCCGGTGATCTGACCGATGGTGTGCAGGCCGTATCTGTGAAGCGTTTCCGCCGTGGTGCGGCCCACCCCGGGCAGCGCGGTGACGGGCCGCGGGTACAGCCAGTCGGCCACGTGATCAGCGGGGATCCAGGTGGTCTCTCCCGGCGCGGATGCGTCGGCCGCCATGGCCGCCAGCATGCGGTTACTCGCGAGCCCGGCGCTGCTGTCAACGTCATAGAGAGCCTTCAACCTGAGCTTCGCCAACTGAACGACGTCATAAGCGGACAGGTCGAAATATCTGATGGCCGACGTCAGGTCGAGCTGGACGGCGTTGGGCGGGACAGCCTGGACATGAGGCGTGACACCAGACATCACTTCGATTACATCGTTGTACTGAGGCCCGTTCAGCGCGGCGTGCAGGTGAAGGTGAGCAATGTGCCGCTGCCGTGTAGTCATCCTGCGCTCCCCGGACTGGTGTAGCCGAATTTCTTCAGGTCGGCCGAGCGGGTGCCGGCGGGTTGTAGGTCTGCGTACGGGTGGAGGCGGGCGCCGGTGGTGCCGTTGGCCAGCGTGCGCTGCGGCTGCGCGGGGGTCGGGTGCGGGCGGTCGGCGCCGAGGAGGGCGAGTGCGGCCTCGGGGCCGTTGTCGCGGCGGGCGGCGGCGATCTCGTCCAGGTCCCAGGCCATGGTGCCGACGACGGTGCGGCGAGTGCCGCGCACCTGGACCGTGCCGCGTACGAGCAGCAGTCCGCTGTGGAAGACGGTGTGGGCGCAGGCCGGGTGGGAGTCCTCGAAGAAGGCCAGGTCAACCAGGCCGGAGCCGTCCTCCAGGGTGACGAAGATGATGCGCTTGCCGCTGGCGATGGGCGGGGTCTGGGTGGAGGCCCGTACGCCGGCGACGAGGACCTGCTGACCGGCGCGCAGTCCGGCCAGGTGGGCCGCGTCGGTCGCGCCGATCTCGCGCAGCAGGCGGTGGTGGTGTTCCATCAGGTGCTTGGAGACGTCGATGCCGAGGGTGCTCAGCTCGGCACTGAGGGCTTCGCGTCCGGTCAGTTCCGGCAGGCCGCTCGGCTCCGCCCCGCCCACGGGGCCCGCTTCGATGGGCAGTTGGCCTTTGCCGGCGGATCGCGTGCGGGAGGCCCGGTGGAGTTCGGCGATCTGGAGCAGCAGGTCGCGTCGGGTGAGGCGGCCGTCGTGGAGGGAATTCAGGGCGCCGATTTCGGCGAGGCGTTCGGCAGTGGGTCTGCTGGGGCGGGCTCGCTGCCAGAAGTCGGAGAGGGATCCGTAGGGCTGGCCTTTTTCGATTCGTGCGCACTCGTCCTTGCTGATGCCGTGTACCGCGGAGAGGGCGAGGCGTACGCTCCGCTGCTCTCCGTCGGTCTTCTCCACGGTGTGTTTCACCTGGGAGTGGTTGATGTCGACGGGTAGGACTTGTACGCCGCGGCGACGGGCGTCGGAGACAAGGACGCGCTTGGGCCACATCCCGGGGTCGTGTTCGAGCAGGCCTGCCAGCAGGTATGCGGGGTGGTGTGCCTTGAGCCAGGCGCTCTGGAGGGCGGGTACGGCGAACGCGACCGCGTGGGCGCGGCAGAAGCCGTAGGCACCGAAGGCCTCGACGGTCTTCCAGACCTCGTCCCGGACGGCCGCGCTGTAGCCGCGCGCGTGTGCCAGGCCGTGGAACCAGTCCTTGAGCTTCGGCAGGCGGTCTTTCTCGCCGAGCGCCCGTCTGGCGATCTCGGCCAGCGCGTAGTCGCAGCCGGTCATGACCGACAGGGTCTCGATGATCTGCTCGTGCCAGATGGTCACGCCGTAGGTGTCGGCGAGCACCGGTTCCAGGTCCGGATGCGCGTACGCGGGCGTGCCGCCGTGGCGGGCGGCGATGTACCGCTCGGGCATGCCGCCGGCGACCGGGCCGGGGCGGAAGAGGCTGATGTCGGCGATGACGTCCTGCGGATCGCGTGGCTGCAGCCTGGACAAAAGGTCTTGTTGGCCGGCTGACTCCAACTGAAATACGCCCAGGGTCTGGCTCTCCTGGATGAGCTTGAACGCGAAGACGTCGTCGAGCGGCACCTGCTTGGGATCGTCCAGGTCGATGTGGTTACCGGTCGTCCGTTCGATCTCGGCGACGGCGTGGGCCATCGCCGATTGCATGCGCACGCCCAGCACATCCAGCTTGATGTTGCCCAGGTCCTCGATCTCCTCCTTCGCCGCCATGGCCATGGGGTAGTCACCCTGCGGGGTGGGCTGCACCGGCAGCCGGTCCAGGAGACTCGCGTCGCTGATCACCACGCCGCAGGGGTGCATGGCCATGCCGTGGACCAGAGAGTCGAGACCCTCCGCGAGCTCCCACAGCGGTCCGTACCGGTGCGCCTCGGCCGCCAGCTGCCGCAGTTCGGGCAGCTCGGCGAGCGCACCGGTGATGTCGGAAGCCCTCAGGTGCGGGAAGCTCTTGGCGATCCGGTCGACGTCCGCGGGCGCGATGCCGAGGGCGAGGCCGGTGTCGCGCAGGGCGCGGCGGGCCCGGTAGGTCTCCGGCATGGCGGTGACGGCGACACGTTCCTTGCCGAACCGGTCGAAGATCGTGTCGTAGCACTCCAGCCGTCGGGCGGATTCCACGTCTATGTCGATATCGGGCAGGGATGCCCGGCGCACGCTGAGGAAGCGTTCGAACAGCAGACGGTGGTCGAGTGGGTTGGCCGTGGCGATGCCCAGCGCGTGGCAGACCATCGAACCGGCGCCCGAGCCGCGGGCGGCGACCCTGATGCCCTTGGCCCGGATGTCGGCCACGACCTGGCCGACGGCAAGGAAGTACGAGTCGTAGTCCAGCGCGGAAATCACCCTGAGTTCCTCGCTCAGCCGGTCGAGTGCCGCTCGGTCGCGGTCCAGGCCCCGCCGGGTCATGCCGGCCTCGCATTGTCGGCGCAGCAGTTGTGCCGCTCCCCCCGCTCTGGGCTCGGCGCCGAAGAGCGCGGGTTCCGGGAAGTGCCGCGTGCCCAGCCCCAGGTCCGCTTCGGGGTCGACGGAGCACAGGGCCGCGGTGGCGGTGGTGTCCGCCACCAGGCGGTGTGCTCGCCGGGCATCGGCTCCGGCGCATGCGACGACCAGGTGCGCGACGGCTGTCATCGCCCTCTCGTCCTTGAGCCAGCGCTGCCCGCTGTCCAGGCGGCGCCGGTCGATGGGCCGCAGCAGCCGGGCGGCGTCCAGGACATCGGCGAGGCGGTGCTG
Source organism: Streptomyces sp. NPDC047042 (assembly GCF_040644035.1). NCBI lineage: Bacteria > Bacillati > Actinomycetota > Actinomycetes > Kitasatosporales > Streptomycetaceae > Streptomyces > Streptomyces sp. NPDC047042. The sequence continues at coordinate 10,330 of NZ_JBEYVP010000069.1, forward strand.
GTCGGGATCGGCGTAGCGGACGGCGTTGGAGAGCACGGCGGTGGTGCGGGTGCGGTCGGCTAGCGCCAGGGTCCGGGCAGCAAGGCGGAGGGACCCAGGACCGAGGGAGAAACGTTTATGCACTACGGCTTCCAGCCTGACGCCACTCCCGAAGATCTCCCGCCACGGCGCCAGCAGCTTCATCGCGACGTCCTCCCGGCCGGCCGCCAAGGCCCGCACAGGCTCCGAGAGCGGCCCTAGCAGCACGGTCAGACCGGGACCGCCGTACTCGCGCAGCGCCTCCCATGGCACCACCACCGGTGCCGCACCGGACGCGGTACCAACGTGGGCCGCCGACGTGATGCGGCACAGCCGCGCCCATCCTTCCCGGTTCTGCGCCAGCAGCACGCACCGCAGCGGCGGCTCGACGACATGCGCGCCACCGCGCACCGGGGTGCGGCGCCGCTGGGCGGGTGGCGGGGGCGCCAGGGCCTCCACCGCCAGGTCGACACCGAAGATCGGCCGCACCCCGGTTCCCGCGCATGCCTGCGCGAACCGGACGACACCGGTAACCGTGTCCCGGTCGGTGAGCGCGAGCGCCGTCACACCCCGCTCGGCCGCCCGCAGCACGAGATGCTCAGGATGGGCCGCGCCGTAGCGCTCGGAGTAACCGGACGCGACGTGCAGATGGGCGAAGCCCGCCATGCCGCACCTCCATCACTCCACCCCATTTCGACCTTTTTAGGTCGTATGACCGATACAGTCATCGTACTCTCGTTCGATTACTCTAACCTCATCAGCCCCGGTCAGCGACATAATTCGAACGCATCATCGGTTCGACAGTGGTGGGAGCGGTAACCAGAACAGGTGCCGCGCCGTCACATCCCCAACCGGGCGGCATGGTTGGAGGAATCGCCCCAGTGGTGCGCACCGCGCTGCAGTCGTCGAGCGACTCAAGCGGAGGGAGGTAACGTCATGTCGCGCAAACGGCACTTTCCGTAACGGGGTGAGTGTCGGAACGGACGGGTCAGTCGGACCTCGCAGAGGCGTCGGATCGGCCGGCTGCCCGCTGACGCTGATCGCCCTTCGGTCGCAGTTCCCAGTACAGATCTCCTGAGGCGAGGGCTACGCTCCAGGAGATGAGAGATGTCGCCAACCGATCGAGTACAGGGAACAGGGCCGCAGGAGCGAGTCCACACTCACGCTCGGTCCGGTCCATCTCGGTACGCCCGCGACCGGTCGAGGAGTCCGTGTATGCCGCGAGGCATAGGGCGGTCAGCCGCAGAGGCGGATCGTCGGTGACCGTGTAGCCGTCTTTCGTCGCGCGCAGCGCCCAGTCGGCGGCGCGCCTGCGGTCTGGACGCGCGGGACGCTGAGCAAACAACACGTCGTCGAGGATCTGGGCGACCACTGTCCTGTCGGTGGAGCCCGGGGCGGGCGGCGTCCTGTGGAGCCACCGTGCCTGCTCCAGCTCACTCCACGGAAGCGGGTCGCGGGCGAGGCGAAGGCTACGCAGGACCCCAACCGGCAACCGGACCTGGCCCTGAGAATCCATGCGTAGTGCGCACTGCACGGCGAGCAGCCGGGCCGCAGCTCCGGTATGGCTCGGCAGGGCTGAGGCCAAGTAGCTGAGCATCTCCCGCACCTGAATCTGGTCGCCCGGCCCGCGGAGGCGGCGTTTGCGGCGGCGTGAGGTGCTGTTCGGCGACGTCATGGCTTCGCGCGGGAAGGTTTCCGGAACCACGGCGGCTTGTGTCGTCGCCGAGGCGCAGGCTGTACACGCATCGGCAAGTCGCCAGAGTCGTCCGCCCCGCTCGCGGGCGAGAAGCAGGCGGATAGGGCCCGCGCAGCCGCGGTGGCGGGGATGCCAGCCGCAGCCTCGCTCGTGGCACTGGCAGGTGCGCATGTACGGCGGCAGGGCGTCACGCCGGGCATGTCCGGCCAAATGTTCGAGCGCCGCGGACCGTGCGGATGCGGCGGCGATCAGCACGCCTCGGTGGTCGCACTGTCGGCACACAAGCTGCGGCCCTCCAGGGCTGGGCCGCAGCTCGACAGTCCAGGCATGCCGAGTTGTCGGGCGTGTTGTGCAAGGCCTCATAGGGCGCGCTCCTCCCAATCCCGTCCCGCGCCGTTTGTCAGCTCAAGAGAGTGACGGCCGCACACGGTAGTGCAGACCTCTGCCCTCTCGCCCGCGCTGCCACCTGGGGAAATAGGGCAGAGGTCTGCACTGACAGGGCAGGGGTCTGCCCCGTCGGATGGTCGGGTGACGATCTTTCCGCCCGATCCGGACTTCGAGGCGCTCCGCCAGGAGCTCGCGCGCCTGAGGGCGGCCAAGGCGTGGAGCTACGACGAGCTCGCCGCCCGTAGCGGCCTCGCCAGACGGACCCTTATCGAGATCGAGCAGGGCCGCACGATCGGAACTCTGAAAACCTGGCACGCCCTGGCACACGCACTGAGCACCCCGCTCGACGAGCTCTTCGCCACCTTGTGCAGGGGACACGAACCCCCTGCAAAGACTGACGGATGACGGCCTCCGTGACGGCAACGCCAACCACCCAATTCGGTGACTCGGCGCGAACGCGTGATCGTACATCCGAAAGCCAGTTTCGCTAGATGCGGCAGTCTGGGGGACACCTGCGGCAGTGACGCCGATGGGACGGCGTGTTGGCTGGCAGGTTCGCCCGCATGCGCTCCACACCCCCTTCTCCACGTCGTTGGGACGGCAGCCACGCCCGCGACCGCGCAAGGCGTTCCCTACGCGTAAGCAGCGACAGCGCCAGCCGCCTGTTGCGATGCGGCCAGTGTGGCCGCTGCCGGGATTGCGGCAACCGAATCGAGTGGTACCACCGCACCAACGAGCGGCCCATTCCTCTGCATCCTCACGAGCTGCTGGCCAAGACGGTGCCCGCCGCCTGGCACTGGCACGTCAGCTCGGGTGTCGCCCATCCTGCGGGCGACGGCAGCAACTGGTGCCGCCTGCCGCACGCCATGCTGTGTCCTGCCCGCGACAACCTTCCGCCCGTACCCGAATTGACCGGACTGCGCCGTGCCCTGGCGGTCAACACCCGCCGCCTGATCGACAGCGGCGGATTCGTTCTCCCTTCCGCCGTGCCGAACACCGAAGTCTCACAGATGACTGCGTGTCGGCCGCCTCGTCCTGTTGTGCAGCTCCTGTACGTCCGTTACCTCGCCAACCGACCGGTGGACGCGATCCAGTGTGTCGCCCAGACCCGACGCCGCCACCGCTGCGGAAGTCCACTGCTCACATCTGGGTCCAGGCCAGGGGTCTGGACTCTCGTGCCCACCACCTCAGCGCACGGCCAACTTCCTTTGCCTGGAGCGGTCATGGCCATCTACGCGCTCACTGGCCTGCCTTATGCCGAGCAACTGCGCTGGAGGGCTCAACGCTGCCCTGAGCACGCCGCCGCTCCCACAGCTGCCGACGTGGCGGTTGCCGAGTGGGAGCCCTTCGACCCCCTCATCCACCACGAGCACATTCACACGAGGCTCCCGACACTCAGCCGAGGTCGAGGGGCGGCCGGACGGATCCGGAGGGGGCCACAGCCGTGACCGCGCACCATGCGATTGAGATCACCCTGGCCAGGCCGGCTACCAACGGTGAGCTGCGTCGTGCGCGTCGTGTCGTGGCTCTGGCCAGCAACAACGACCACACCCAGCTGCTGACTCTGCAGCGTGCCAAGACTCCTGGGCGCGCGCTGCGAGTACTCCGGCATCGACTCGATGCTGTGTTGCCCATCGATGTCCTGACCACCCATTACCCGGACCGACAGGGCTGTGTCCTGGTGAACTTCGCTCTCAGCCGCACCGCCCGCACTGCCATCCGCCAGGCTGCGGCAACCCATGGTCAACGGCCCCAGGACTTCCTACGCCAGAGCGTGACCGACGCCGTTGCCCGCCACCAAGAAGAGCGCGCCCGTCATCTGACAACCCAGCTGGAAGGGCTACTGGCTCAGTACACCCCGGAAGAACTGCTGTTCTGCGCAGCGAGCACTCTTCTCAGCCACTAGAACCGCCTGTCAAGCGGTAAGTCCTCCACCACTTCTCCCTAAGGAACCTTTGTGCCCACCCCGACCGACGAACAGGTCCAAGCCACCGACACCTTCCGAACAGGACACCACCTCGCCCTGCAGGCGGGAGCCGGTACTGGCAAGACGACCACCCTCGCGATGCTCGCCGCCAGCACCAAACGACGCGGACGCTACATCGCGTTCAACAAGGACATCGCTCGCGATGCTGCCACGCGCTTCCCCCGGACGGTGATGTGCAAGACGGCCCATGCGACCGCGTACGCAGCACTCGGTCACCGTTATGCCGACCGACTGAACGGCCCCCGACAGCCCGCCTGGAGGACCGGCCAAGCCCTCGGCATCAACCAGCCCATCCGCATCGGCGATGACGAGATCAGCCACAAGACGCTCTCCCACACAGTGCTACGCACCGTGACCCGCTTCTGCTACTCAGCCGACCGCGTTCTGGCCCGCCACCACGTGCCGCATCTTCGCCGCCTAGCATCGCCCGCCGAGCACGCCCAACTCGCAGACGTGGCCCTGCCATTCGCGACCAAGGCCTGGGCCGACCTGCAAAACCCCGCCCATGGTGCGGTCCGATTCGAACACGACCACTACCTGAAGATGTGGGCTCTGACCGAGCCAAGGATCGAAGCGGACTTCCTCTTCCTCGACGAAGCCCAGGACACCAACCCCGTCTTGGAACAGGTCTTCAACGCCCAGCGCGACCACGCCCAGCTCGTCATGGTCGGCGACTCTGCCCAGGCCATCTACGGCTGGCGCGGTGCGCGCGACGTGATGACCGACTTCGACGCCACCGCCCTCACTTTGACCCGCTCCTTCCGCTTCGGCCCCCTCCTCGCCGAGCAGGCCAACCGCTGGCTCGAACTTGCCGAAGCACCCATCCGCCTGACCGGAAGTGAGAGCATTTCTACCGAGGTCGGGGACATCGCCAACCCGGACGCGGTGCTGTGCCGCACCAACATCGGTGCCATGGCCGAAGTCATGCGCCTCCTCTCCGAGGGCCGCCGCGTCGCCCTGGCCCGTGGCGGACACACTCTCGCCGCACTGGCGCTGGCGGCTCGCGACCTCAAAGAAGGCCGCCGCACCAGCCACCCGGAACTCGTCCTCTTCGCCTCCTGGGGCGATGTGCAGGACTACGCGACGTATGACCCGGCCGGCGGCGACCTTCAGCCCTTCGTCGACCTCGTCGACACGCATGGCCCCGACGCCATCCTCGCCGCGGTCGACGAACTCACCGACGAGGACCATGCCGACGTAACCGTGTCCACCGCTCACAAGGCCAAGGGCCGCGAATGGCCCACCGTCCGCATCGGTGAGGACTTTCCCCCTCCCAAAGACACCGACCAACTCGACGCCAAGGGCCACCCAATCCCGGAACCCGTCAACGACACCGACGCCCGTCTCGCGTATGTCGCGGTCACGCGGGCACGCCAGCGGCTTGACCTGGGTGGGCTGTCGTGGATCGACACTCTTCCTGTCGGTGGCCCGGCCCAGGCTCTGGCCTAGTTGCCGACGCGACGTCGGTCTTGCGAGTCTTGGCCTTGACGTGGTCGCCGCAGACGCCAGCAGTGGGATGGTTCGCCGGACCGAGAAGGCCGCCGTCGAGCAGGGTGTCTCGCTTCGAGCCCTCCGCGCGAGTTGGGACGAGTTGCCCGATCATCTGGAGGACTCCACGTTCGATCTGGTGTTCTGGGTCGGCAATTCGCTCGGGCACGCTGAGGGCGCAACTGGGCGCCTGACCGCACTGGATGCGATGTCGCGGCTGCTGAATCCGGGCGGACGCCTTGTACTCCACTCACGTAACTGGGAGCTCGTGCGCTCCGTCGGCTCACGGGTAGACGTCCGCGATCGACTGATCCGCCGCAACGACCGCGATGCGGTCGTCAGCTACTACTGGCAGATCGAGCAGTGCTGGGAGGAGGAACACTTCCTCGAGATCGTGGTCGCCCAGATCGAGCCGGATGGGGCAGTGCGAGTCTGCTCGGAGTGGTTGTCCATCTGGCCCTACCGGTACGAGGATCTCGTGGCGCAGTTGCGGAGTGTCGGGCTCACGGTGCAGTCCACCACCTTCGACCCCGAGAGTGATGGATACCTGGTGGTCGCCAGCCGCGACTAGGTGTATGAGGCCAACACGTTGGTGACGCCCTCACACAGTCGAGAGGCTGGCGGCTGGTCGGCTGCTCCGCTGTGGGGCCGGTGGTAGTTGTAGTGGATGTTCCAGCCCGTGAGGGCTTCGCGCCGCTGGTCTTCGGAGGTCCAGGTGCGGAAGCACGCCGTTCGCCGGTCAGCCCGCCCCCTTGCGCATACCTCATGCAGTCGGCATACCGCAGGGATCATGAGGCGTCAGCTTCTACGACACCACGATTTGAAGGTCAGTAGGCAGCACTGCGCCCATCGGGCAGCGAGTCCCGATGGGCGCGAGGACGGTGGCTGTCAGCGGCCGGTGTGAGGCGGGAGGGCATGCTCGACGAGGGCGGTCAGCTCGGCGCGGGTGCGCTGCCCGGGGATCCTCGAGGTGCGGCGCAGGACGGCGGGGGCCCGGTCCGCGGGGACGATCCGGATGCCGTCGACCACCAGCTCGGCCACCGGGTGCCCGTCCGGGGCCGAGGAGGGCGGCGCCGCCGTACATGAACACGACCTTCCGGACGCGGACGCCGCCGAGGCGGCGGTCCACCTCGCGGGCCTCCCACTTCAGGCTTCGAGCCAGTCGGTGACGTCCCGGCGGCCGTGGAGCAGGCGGCCGACGCGGACGGTCAGCGGCCAGCGGGCCGACCACCATTTCGTGTCGCCGACGGTGACCTCCCCGAGGGGGCCGATGACGACGTGGTCCACGTTCTTCCCCCGCAGCCACCGGTCGTGAAGCACGCTGAAGCCCTCGCGGACGAGGACGTCGAGGAGGACGCCGACCCGGGCCTCGGACTTGGCCGCGGCCTGGAAGCGTCCCGCGCGGGTCCCGGCCTTCGTCTGGATACCGAGGGCGTCGGCGACCCGGACGAGGGGGTGCGCAGGGCGCGGGCGTGCCGTTCGGCCGAGGCGCCAAGTGGCTGGACCGAAGACGTCGGGCCGTGGCCGGCCGCGGGGGTGCCGTACCTCGGCGGCGGCCGCAGGGATCGGCTCAGCGAGCAGTTCCTCGGACACTTGAGTAAGGGTCTGAGAGTATGACCCATAGAGTCTGATGGGTGCGCTCACTACAGCAGAGGTAGCGAGCTGGGACAACGAGGTGTCGCCATGGCGGAGGTGTTCCTCAGCTACAGCGGTCAGGATGATGAGTCAAACCTGGTCACCGACTTCTTTGGCGACCTGTGTGAAGAACTCCGCCGCATCACCACACTGGACTCCAACCAGATCGGCTATCAGTACACCCAGATGCGCGCAGCGATGGAGTGGCGCAAGGTACTCGCAGACGCCCTCGGAACATGCAAGGTATTTGTGCCGTTATTGTCCCCGCGATATTTCGCTAGCGAGTTCTGCGGAAAGGAATGGTGGGTATTTTCTGAGCGCCAGCGGTTGTACGTGGAAAGCACGCCAGGCGCACAGCAACCGCAGTGCATACTTCCGATTATGTGGGAGATGTGCTCACTCAACGGCAACTCCGGAATCCCGAAAGTGGCAGCGGATATCTGGATGGATGATCCCGCATTTGGTGAGGTCTATGCCGAGCGAGGGCTCCGCCAGATCGTGCAGTTGAAGAAAAAATACGACACCGAGTACACGGAGATCGTGATTGCGCTAGGGAAGCGCGTAGCGGAAATTATCCAAGGCAGTAAGCTTCCTAATTATAAGATGCCTGAGGAAACTGATGCATTGAACAACGCTTTCGCGACGGCCGATATCGAAATAAATTCCGCCGAACCCGGCCTCTCGAACGTACCGAACCACGAGCCGTCAGGTCCTAGACATGTCAGACTGGCTGTTGCAGCCAGCACTCGAGATGAGATCAGCGCCGTACGACAGGACACCTCCGGCTACGGCAGCCGACCCGACGACTGGGCCCCCTATCGTCCCGAAGCCCCCGACCCTGTGGTGGGCTACGCCATCGATGTTGCGCGCGAACTGAATCTCATCCCCTACCCCCAGCCCTTTAACGACGAGATGCACGTACTGCTCGACTCCGCAGAGGAAGAGAATCAGCTTGCCGTCATCATTCTGGACCCTTGGACGATGAAAATTGAGAATCGACGCAAAGCGCTTGAGGAGTACGATAAGAGGCTGTCCGTCAACGTCGGCCTGGTGATCCCTCACAGTGCAGCGGACGACGAGACGAAAGCCTATGCTGACGCCCTGCACAATGATGTGAAAGTGCTTTTCAAACGACACACCAGGGCGCAGCAGTCAACCCTATGCTATCCCCTGGAAACCGTGGCTACGTTCAAGGAGGGCATCCGACACGTTCTCGTCGAATTGACCCGGATGGTTCTCAATGAGTTCACCCCATCCCGAGGTGTTACTGGTCATTCTTTCGTCCCGCGTCCCGTCCTCGACGGGCCAGGAGAGGAGTAACCTCATGGAGGATGCTCGGCAGGGCGAAATCGTCACCTTTTACTCGTATAAGGGTGGTACTGGCCGGACCATGGCGCTAGCTAATATCGCCTGGATTTTGGCAAGTAGCGGGCGATCTGTACTCGCCGTTGACTGGGACCTGGAAGCTCCCGGTCTACACCGCTACTTTCACCCTTTCCTAATTGACAAGGAACTGAGGGCCACGTCCGGGGTTCTTGACATCTTTTGGGACTTCTCCCTCGCGGCCATGGATCCGCGAGGGGAAAACTCTCCGACTTGGTACCAGCCCTATGCGGACGTCTTGCAGCACGCAGTATCCCTGCGTAGGGACTTTCCTGGTGGGGGAAACATTGACTTGCTCGGCGCCGGTAAACAGAACAAGTCGTTCGGTGCACGGGTGAACTCTTTCGACTGGCATGCTTTCTATAATCGGCTGGATGGTGGCGCCTTTATTGAAGCCCTGAAAACCAATATGCGCCAGTCATACGACTACATTCTGATCGACAGTCGAACTGGCCTTAGCGACACTTCTGGCATTTGCACGATCCAGATGCCGGATACTCTGGTCGCTTGCTTCACCATGAGTAGCCAGAGCATCGCCGGCTGCGCGTCCGTCGCAGAGTCGGCAGTACGGAAACGCCGGAACGAGAACCCTCTTCGTGTACTGCCCGTGCCCATGCGAGTGGAAGGCGGCGAGACAGACCGGCTTGAGGAGAGCAGAGATTACGCACGGTGGTCCTTCAGGAAAACGCTTCAATTCTTTCCTTTGCCGGAGCGAGAAGCATACTGGGGAGACGTCGAAGTCCCTTACAAGAGTCTCTACGCGTATGAGGAAATGCTCGCACCGATCGGCGACCGTCCGCATCAGGAGGATACTGTCCTCGCAGCGTGCGAGCGGCTTACGGCTCACCTCACACGAGGAGCTGTTACTGAATGTGTGGCCATGGAAGAGGCCGCGCGGCGCAGGCTACGGCGAGCATACCGCGCCCGCCCAAACAGACGTATGGAATACGACTTCTGCATGAGCTACGCCGCTGCGGACCGGGCTTGGGGTGAATGGATCGCCGCAGCTTTGACCGCGGCCGGAATGAAGGTGTTCCTGGACCCGGATGAAAACTCTGACGCTGACTGGTCCTACGAGTATCGTGCGGCCATGCAACGCAGTGCCAGGATGTTGGTCCTGCTCTCGCCGCATTACCTACAGGCCGAACGAAATCTGAAATCCGAGATGGCATTTGCCGGGATGTTGGAGGCCGACGAGTCACTGAAGCGCATTATTCCCATTAAAGTATCGCAGTTCGACTCACCAGATCTGCCGCAGGATTTGATGGCCATCGATGTGGCAGGACTGGAGGAGGACGAAGCCCGGGACCGGCTCATCCAGGCACTGGGCGCCGTTGTCGGTCGGGTGAACGGTCGCTCGTCAACAACGGGTAACCTTCCACAGCAAGTCCGGTACCCCTATGCGAAGCCTGCAGTGTGGGAGGTCCCGCGGCGCCCGCAGGACTTCGTGGGAAGGGATAGTGAGCTCCTTTTCCTGTGGCGGCAGTTCCGCGAACCGAGCGCCACCGTGGTAGTGACTGGTATGCCAGGTGTCGGGAAGACGGCATTGGCGCTTGAATACGCCTACCGATATCGGGGCGAGTATGACTCCGTGCGGTACGGCGGGCCTGATGAATTGCTCGGAGCAAGCCAACTGCGGGAGGGGTATCGACGCTCGCTCCTAATCGTGGACGACGTGGACCACGACGAGAACCTGCTCCAAACCCCATTTCACGGCCACGTGATCAAAATTTCGCGCAGCAGGACTTCCACTTCGAAGGCGCCCTCGTTGCCACTTGAGGTGCTGCCAAGTCGGGATGCCATCACTCTGCTGAAGCGGCGTCTCCCAAGCATCACAACGAAAGACGCCGGAATTATCTCCTCTAGACTCGGCAATCTGCCACTTGCACTGCAGATTGCCGTCGGCCAGCTGAGCCGGTCAGGCGCCAGCGTAAGCGACTACCTGACCCTTCTCGACCACCAGTTGGATCAGACTCTGTTGCGCTCGAGCGGTGACTTCGGACGGTCGCTGTCTCACACGGTGGAGCAGGACTTGAGCCGACTCCAGAAACGCGACCCGGCAGCCGGGCACCTCCTGCGTTTGCTCTGCCTGGTTGCATCCGACCCAGTTCCCATTGTGCTCATCCGCAAGGCACCGGAGGCCTTCACTCCTCCCCTGCGCACGATCGCAGGCAGTTCTACAAGCCTCGACACGACGGTGACCACGTTGGTCCGTGCAGGCCTCGTCGAGTATGACGCCCAGGCGCTGAGAACCCACCCAGTACTAGCCGCAGCCGTTCGATCCACCATGACCCAAAGGGAGCAGGATGAGCTTGCTGGCGAATTGATGCGGATGCTAGTCGCCAATGACCCTGGCGACCCCAGTCAGCCTGAGCACTGGACGGTGTACCGGGCGCTTATGCCACTGGCTACCAGGATCGCTTGGCCGACGGACGCTAGTTTCCGGGAACTGCTGCTCCGACTTTGTTGGTTTCAACTCTCCACCGGCAACCCCCTTACGGCCAGGGACCTCGCAGACCGGGTGTCCAGGCAGTTCGACGCCCAGCTGGGGAATCTTCATGAAGACAGCCTTGCAGCTCGTCACGTCACGGCGCTATGCGACCTGGAACTCGGCGACGCCGAACGGGCAACGCACGGTTGGGAGTGGCTTGTGGCGTCCCGCCGACAGCTCCTTGGTGAAGACCATCCAGTGACCCTGGCCTCGCTGAACAATCTGGCGGCGGCGCTGGCAGCTCAGAGCAGATGGACGGACGCCATCCGCCTCCATCAGTCCATCGTCGAAACAAGGGAACAGTCACTAGGACTCGACCATCCTGACACTCTGCTCTCAGCGGGCAACCTGGCGTCCTGTCACTACGGTGCCGGGCACTATCAAGAGGCCCTTGAGCTCGAGAGTTCCGTGTTCGCCAGACGCACGGAATTGCTGGGTGTCGATCACCCCGCGACACTAGCGTCGATGGAGAACCTTGCGGTGGTCTGTCTCAAGACGGGACGCGCGGAGGAATCCGTGACGCTGCTCCAAAGAGCATTGAGGTATCGCCAGGTGTCTATGGGAGGCAACCATCCAGACACGCTGCGTTGCGCCGTCGCCCTGGCACATGCTTTGCGGCCCACTGATCCCATGCATGCCCGGGATCTGGCGCGGGCGATTGTCGACGATCTCCGGGAAGTGCTAGGTACCGATCACCATCTCACTCAGGACATCATTGGCATGGCAGAGGAGCAGGATCGATGAACCCAGGCCTTACGCAGAGAGGCGGCAACCATGGGCTCCGTTGAAGAGGCACTTGCTTCCGCAGCTGGACGTGCTCTGGTTTCTGCCATGGCCTCTGGCGTCTGGTATGCCTTGAGGGACACCATGGCCGAACTGCTCGGTCGTCGAGATCGGGCACGCGTCACACAGGTGACCAAGTCGCTCGAAGCGTCACGGGAAGCCGTCGCAACCGGGGCGGCGAGCAGGGAAACGGTAGCTACGCGCTGGCAGGGGCGGCTGGAAGCCCTCATAGAGGAAGACCCCGATGCGGCAGTGGCACTGCGTTCGATCATTGATCGCACTGGTGGAGACATTGCATTCCAGCCCGTGTCCGAACGAGAGAGTTACACCTCTGGAAGAACCCAGGTCCTGCAACACAACTACGGCGGAGCAACGATCGTGGCATGAGCAGCAGGCCCCTGATGCGAGGGATTGGTAATTTTTCCGTTCCGCACCTGCGAGTGGTGGGTGATGTCTCAGCGCTCCTACCAGGGGTCGCTAGAGGGGCAGCCCGGGCAAGAAGGCGCCCTATTACGGCGGCGACTTCGCCGGAAGTCAAGGGCCGAACGGCGGACACCGTCCCTCGCCGGCTCTCAGGATCCCGGGCGGGAAATGTGCTTGAGCTGGTCAATGGCGTCTCGGTTTTCGGGCCGCGGCGGGACGCCGGCGGCAGTGAGCGCAGCGTGGAGGGCCAGGCGGCGCTGGTCGCGGGGGGCGATGAGGATGCTGAGGCGCTCGGCGGGGTTGGGCGGCGGCGGCAGGCAGTCCGTGTCCTGCCCGGCGGCCGGCGGCCAGGCGCTTTCCGCAAGGTCGGCGGCGTAGGGGTCGACGAAGGTGTGCGGCGTGTGGTGGTCAAGGGTGATGCTCACGTCGGTCTCCTTCAGCAGCGGGTGCATGTGCAGGGGTAGAGCCCGAGATGGCCGTGTGTGTGGTTGCGGTTGCGCCGCGATGTCACGCCGACGGCGTCTTTGGCGGCTCATCGTCTTCTCCGACCAGCACAACTGCAGGTCGGCCGCGTGTGATCAGCCGCCCGTAGGTACCGGTAGGGGTGCAGAGTCCGAGCGGCTGTTGCGCACTTTCAGGTGAGGGACGTGCAGGCGGTGGGGTGGCGTGTCCTGGCGGTCGCGGCGGGCGGCCAAGCCCCGTTCGGGGTATTTGCGTGGCTGGCCGTCAACTTTGTTCATTCGCGCCATGAATGGATGTTGCAGACAAGAGTCGCAGCAAAGCGGGCGAACAGTAACGGAGCGCCCGTATCGGGTTCACAGCCTCCATGGCGCGACCATGGTGTGGGTGTGCGGCCGACCGGCCGCCACCCGCACACCGCACCAACCCGTCTCCCACGGCCCGAGGGCCGGGAACCGGGCGGGTGCCCGTACAGCCTGGGGGCTTTCTGTCTTCTTCCACGATGACTGCCCGTCGTCTGTCCGCTGCCGCGTTGGCGGCCGCACGATTGTCGGAGCGGTGGCGCTGCCGGCGTCGGCCGCCGACCACGCCCGGCCCGACTGGCCGAAGGTGGAGATCAGCGCGGTCCAGTACGACTCGCCGGCCGGGACGACCGCTCGCGGCGCTCGCTGAACAAGGAGTGGGTGGAGCTCACCAACACCAGCCGCCGCACGGTCAACCTCGACGGCTGGACCCTGGAGGACGAGGACGGCCACACCTACACCTTCGACCACTACAGCCTGGAGGGCCGCGCCACCGTCCGCATCCACACCGGTGATGGCCGCGACACCGACACCGACCTGTACATGGACCGCCGAAACTACGTGTGGGACAATTACTCCAACACAGCCACCCTGCGCAATGACCACGGCCGCTTCATCGACGACGCCTCCTGGGGCGGACACCGACACGGCGGCGACCGCCACGGTGGTGGCCACCACCAGTGACCTTCCCGATCCTGCGGCACAAGGTGATGCCGCAGGATGAGGGACGGGGTCCCGGTCGGCACACCCGGCCGGGGTCATCAGCCTTGCTCCGGTCGGCCCTGGGGCCCATCCGCCGGTTCAGGCGTGCGGACAGGTTGTCGAGGATCACGTAGATCGGGGCGCCGCCCGGGCGGGCCGCGCGGAGCGACCGCAGTGCCGCCCAGGTGTGGTCGATGCCCTTGCGGAGGCGGACAACTTCCCAGAGCCGGTCGTCGCCGACCGAGTAGCAGCCGCGAAGTAGGTGATGCCGTGGGTGCGTTGGTAGGTTGCCGGCAGTCGGTCCGGATCGACCTGGTAGGACATCGGCCAGACCGGCACACTCCTTGAGTCCCCCAGAGGCCATCGGCAGGCCTGACAGATCCTGGTTGACGACGAACAAGATCAGGCGGTGCGGCCCGCCGTGGAGAGAACGGGGTCGGTCGGCTCGAGGGCCAGGTAACTTTCTGCCGTGGCGGCTTCGAGGAGCAGGGGCTTGTCGGGGTCGTCCACGCGTACGGGAAGATGTGGGCCCGTGAGCGAGCTGTCCTCCGGGTCTTCCGCTGTCAGCCGGAAGGCCGTGGTCACCGCCTCACGAACGCGCGTCCGATAGCTCTGCTCCTGCCCGTAGTGGGCTTGGCGAGCCCGGCGCGCGTACTGCTCGCGAGCCTCGTCCTGGTCCTGTTTGAAGCTGGGGTCGTTCAGACGGGGGCCGTCGGCGAAGGCCACGGTGTCGGGCATGTCGGTCTGCTGGAGGTGCAGGGCCGCACACGCTGCGTAGAGGCGGCGGGACAGACCGAAGTGGATGCCGGTGCCGGGGATGCGTGCGGCGATGAATGCGGTGGCATCCATGTACGACGCTAGGCTTCCCTCGGTGTCCACCTGCTGTGCGTGCAGCCGACGGCGCAGATCTGTGGTGGATTCGTCGTGTTCCAGCAGTGTCAGGGAACCGGTACGGTGACGCCCGCGCTCCGTCCGGTCGCGGCGCATCGGGACGACGCGCCGCTGCTCCACGGGCCCGTAGGCCAAGGCCTGGTACGTCAGGAGCTGCTGCCGGGTGACGGCCATCAGAGCCTCGGGGGCCTCGGCGACGTAATCTTCCTCGTCGCCTTGCGGACTGCCGGCCGGGGAGGCACCGGTCTGCGGCCCGCCGTGGGGATGAGCCGTATGCAGGGCCAGGAACAGGTGGTCCTGTTCCCACTTGCCCGGCTTATTGCTGGGCAGCGACGTGCCGCAGAGGACCTGCCGGTGTGCCATGCCGGGTATGAGGGCGCTGCCACCGTCCAACTGGACTCTTCCGTTCTTCAGCACACCTGCGCCGAGTGCACGGGCTGCCTTCGCCTCGATCAGCCAGGGCAGGCCGGCGGCGTGGTGGCTGCCCCACAGGTCGGGCAGTTTGGCGGCCGGGTCGGTGAAACCGGGCAGGCCGCCCGGACCCCCGGCTTCGAGATGCCAGGTGCTGCCCAGGCCGGCCATCCCGGCGCAGAGCCAGTGCGCCATCGTCATGCCCAAGTGGTAGCCGAAGGCGGAGTGGGCGCTGCGCTCACTGCCGTACTGGTAGAGGGCGTTCACGAAGAGTCTGCGGCTGGCCGCGGGCGCGGGCACGTCCTTGAGCCTGGAGGTAGGCCTGAAGGGGGGGTGGTACGGGAGATGAGCTCGTTGACGGCGAGCCAGGGGGTGCGGCGCAGCCACGGAGTCAGGTCGCGGCCGACGCCCTTGGCCGCGAGGAGGACCTGCCGCCAGGTCGTGGTCGCCAGGTAGGTCCCGTATGAAGGCATGTCAGTAACCCCCGGCCACGGCTGGGTGGCACCCCTCCACAGAGCTTCAGGGGGACGCCGCAGCGAGCCGAAGTCGCGCACGACGACGGGTATGTCCAGGACGTCGGTCGGGCTGAAGGCGAAGTAGGCCGCGTCGTGAGGGGGCTGCATGATCACGCCGACAGCCTGCCATGGGGCACGGACATCAGTCGCAGCTTTGGCCGAGCGGTCGGTGAGGAGAGCGAGCACCGTCTGTCGGATTCGTGACCTGCGTCAAGAGGTGAGACGCCTGTGCACACGGGATCCGGCGCCGTGCTCCAACGCCCGGTACTGCGCGAGCACTTCGACAAGGCGAGCTGTTTCCCGGCATACGCTGGCCAGGCAGAACTACGCTGGCACGGTGACCCTCTCGGCTCCCCAGATTGCCCAGCTGCCCGCCGATCCCTCGTTGATCAGCCTCGTGTACCACCACGAACACCCTGTTCAGGCGTGCGAGTTCGAGAACACGCTGGAGGTGTGGACGGTGTCCGCCCGGATCGACGCGGTCGTCCTGGCGGAGGTGCTGGCCGCCTCCAGCGACATGGACCAGGACGTCCTGGACGCGGTCCAGGACGTCACGGTGGCCGCATGTCGTTCGTGCGAGTGCGGATGTTCGGCCCGGACCATCCATGGGAGGCGATGGACACATACACCGGCGACGTCTCCCGCATCGGCGAGGTCGTCCTGGACGTCGCCGACGGCCAATGGGACCGGCCTTCGAGGCCGCACTCGCACACCCCGTCGGTGACCTGCTCGTCATGGACCGCGTCATCCTGGAACCACCGTGGCGCGGCCTGGGCCTGGGCCCGGTACTGGCAGGCGCCGCCATCCGCCGCCTCTCCCAGGACTGTGTCGCCGTGGCGTGCGAGCCCGGATTGGCCGACGGCCGCGAGATGACCGAAGAACAGCATCACGAAGCCGCCGCCAAACTGAGCCGCGTATGGGAGCGGATCGGCTTCGAACCCTTCCAGGACGGCGTAAACATCCTGGACTGTCACCTGCAACGGCCCCAGGATTTCCTTGCCGAACGCCAGCAGGAGTTCACCGCACTGTGCCGCGCCTGGCAGGAGCACCACCACCAGTAAGGCTCACGAGTTAAACGCGGCACGTCAGCCCAGGAGCTGCGATCTATCGCGGCGGCCTGGGGGCCGTCCGAATGGACCACGCTCGGGATGTGAGGGGGGATCGGCACGGTGGAGCAGGAACGTGAGCTGCTGGTCGAGTACGGCCTGTGGCGAAGGAACAGGGCCTCAGCCGAGGATGAATTCCAGCAGCTGGTCGACATCGTGGTGGCGCTGTTGTCGCGATCTGTTTCGGTGGACTCCATGCATCGGATCAAGCTCGGTCCGAGGGGTGGGGTGGCCCTGGCTTATGAGTTCGAAGGCCGGGACTTCATCCTCGCCTTTGCCGGACGTCAAAGACCATTTTGGCGCGTGCTTGAGCAGGCGCTGGAAACAGCTGATGGCGCCTCGTTTGCAGTGTTGTGGTGGAACACTGAGCTGCAGCCAAGGGACTCCAAACTCATCGCCGGGATTCGCGGCAAGGGCACGGTCCTCGACCGAAATCATTTGGAAGCGGCGGTCGCTGGGTTGTTGCCGCTGGCCGACCTGGTGCGCGCGGCCCTGCGCCGACGGCAGCCGCAGGTGCCGCTGGCCGAGTTGGTCGCCGTCAGCGTCCAGGAGCCGCAGCAGCCGGTCCTGATGCCGCCAGCCCGCCGGACGTCCCCTCTGCAGGTGGAAATCAATACCGGGACGGGGACAACGGCCGAGGTACTGCTCGTCGGACGGGCTCAGTCCGAAAGGCCCACCGGTCTGACCCTTCTGCCTGACGAGCGCGTGCTGGTCACCTGCTCCGACGGGCTGCTGGAGGTGGACCCGAGCAGTGGTCAGGCTCACTGGCGTCTACTCCTTTCCGGATGCCATGGCGATGCTCTGATCCGTCAGGACGGTTCCGTCCTGGTCATGTGCGGCTCGGCTCTGGTGTGCTGGCACGAGGGCCGCCTGTGGGCGATCGCCGGAGCGTTCGAAGACGGGGCGGTGCTACTGTCCGGCCCGGACGACGAAGCCTGGGTACTGTCTGGCTGCGGCGCCACCTTCGGCGTGGAGGAAGGGACTCTTGCGCTGACCCGTGCCCGGGATACGGTCGGCGACCAGCTGCGCTACCCCATCGCCTTCAACGCCGCTGTGCTCTCGGCCCTCTGGCTGGACGGCCGCCGGTTCTTCCTCGCCGCGCAGGGGCACAGCGCAGTGGTGGATCTGGCGCGCTCGACAGACGCCGGGCAGCGCGAGGACTGGATCGAGACTCCCGTGCACTACCCGGCACACGTGCTCCGCGCTGGCATCGGCAGCGTGCTGATCGCCTCGCCCGACCGAAACGAAGGCGGTGTCGCCGTACACCGCACCGACGTCCTGAGCCGCAGGAGCGAGCGGCTTGTACAAATGCGGCTCGCAGAGGTCTTCGGTCTTGCCCAGGCTTCTGACAGCGGGCCCGCCTATCTGCTTACATCGCTGCCCTCGAACGACGTCGAAAACCCCGCCCTGGTCCTGGTACGCATCGTCGGCCACCTCGCCACGGATCTCCCCTCCTCACCTAAGCCCGCATCCCTGCTGGCGGTTCGCCGCTACCACGTGGTGAGCGACTCGGCGCGCGGCGAGCGAGGGGACTACAGCCTGGGCCCGCGCCCCTTGGCCCCGCCTGGCGGCCAGGGGGAGGTCTTCCCCGCCACCCACAGATCCTCGGGCACGGTCGTTGCCTTCAAACGACGCAAGGGCTTGTTCAAGCAGCGAGGCATTCGCCGCATGCATCGCGAAGTGGAGATCGCCCAGCGGCTGGGCGCCAACCCCCACGTCATGCCGGTACTCGACTTCGATCCCGGCAACGAGTGGTTCGTCATGCCAAAAGCCGAGGACAACGTCGAGGACAGACGTATCGAGCTGCAGGAGCCAAGCCAGTTGCGGGCCATGGTGGAGGCCGTTGCCGCCGGCCTGGCCGACGCGCATCAGCTTGACTGGATCCACCGAGATATCAAGCCTGGCAACATCCTGCTTCTGGACGGGCTATGGGTGGTCGCGGACTGGGGGATCGCACGCCGCCCCCGCGGACAGACGAGCACTGCTGGCCTTCTAACCACCACAGGCATCGGCACCGGAGGCTTCGCAGCGCCGGAACAGTTCATCAACGGCCACGAAGTGACTCCTGCCAGTGACATCTACAGCCTCGGCCAGCTCATCGGCTGGATCGTCACCGGCACATGGCCCCAGACGAACATGCCCCTTCTTCCCCCGCCGGGACCGTGGTACGGCGTTGTACGCCAGGCCACACAACTCGATCCCGTTCGCCGGCCCCAGGACATGGCGGCCTTCCTCGACCTGGTCGATCGTGAGACGGGTACCAGAAGCGAACTGCCCATTGTGCGCGCCCAGCGCCTTCTGGAGGCGGCCGACAAACAGAGGGACCCCGGTGCGGCCGCTCAACTGCTCGCTCTCGCCGCCGATCAGCCCGGCTCCGACGAGCTGTACCTGGACGTGATCACCAGGCTGAAGGTGACAACTGCCCGGAAGGCATTGCTCGACAACCCCGCGCAGGCGGCCGTCGTGGTCCAGGCGCTGACCGAACATGCCGCGGCCGACGACTGGCCCAGCAGAGAGGAAGCCGACCGAGCCGTGCGGTGGCTGCTCGAAGTCGCCCGCCTGGCAGCTCGCGAGAAGCAGTGGGCGCTGCTCGACACGGCCGTCCAGGGCATGTGTGACTGGGACGGCCGCTTCGACCGATGGAAACCGCAGGACGAAATCAAGGACTGGATGCGCGAGCTCACAGGGCAGGCCGCGAGCATTGTTGCCTCCGCGCTGCGCGCCCAACCAGACGGAGCACGGCATCTTCATGAGCTGGCGGACGACCGTCGAGTCGATCAGGCCATCCGAAGCGCCGTCTACAGGCCCTGAGCGGCCTGTTCAGGTGCCATCGATCAATCACGTCGCATGTGATGCGGATCACAGGAGGATTCCGGGTGTGCGTGGTCGGATCGGGCCCGTGCCGGGACTGGGAGGAGAAGCATTTTCCCGATAAGGAGACGTGCATGGCCGACAAGGATCTGACCCCCAGTTACACCATGGTCGAGGATGACGGCTCAGTTCACACCGACCTGGCGGAGCGGATCAGCCAGTTCAACTGGGACCCGGGTACCGGCGGGATGGTCATGGCTCTGTTCCCGGTCGACTGGACCGGGAACGACGGTGACCTCGTGACCCTCCGGGCAGACGGCAGCATCGCCCTCGACAGGGACGGCATGTTCGAACTGCCGGAGCCGTTTGACCGTGCCGTTCCTCCCACAATGATCACCACCACCACCGGCATGGCGGCACTCAAGCCTGACCATCCGGCCAACCAGACCATCGAGTCCTCGTTCCGGGCTCTGAACATCCCGGTCCCCACGGTGATCCAGGCGCTGAGCGCCCGCGAGGCCGCACTTGGCGGCGACGGATCCGCGATTCACTCCTTCACGTCGGACGTGCTGGGGATGTGGAGCGGCTGGAACGAGCCGGTATCCACCGCCCTGCTCGGCAACTGGGCGGACCCTCTCTACAGCCAAGGTCGCCTGACCCCTGATGACTTGAACAGGCTGAGGTCAGAAGCCCGCGTCATCCATCGGCAGCTCCAGCCGGTCTGGCACCGCAAGGTCAACCGGTCACGGCTGCTGCTGCTCGACACCCCGCTCGGCGACGGGCTGACCCTGTACGACCTGGTCGCCGGAGAGGCCGCTGACGCCGGAGTCGATACCTGCTTCGAGGACCCGCGCCTAATCGAGATCCTGAACGCCCTCTCGCCGGACGAGCTAAAGGTGACCCTCGCCCTCGCCAGCCCCGGGGTGACCAACTGGCCCGAAGCGGCCATGGCCGCTGGTGCCGCCGAGCCCAAGCTCCAGGGCGAGCGGGTCCGCCGGAAGGTGAAGCGTCTCGCAGGCCTCATCACCGGCGGCTCTCTGGAAGTCGAGGCGATCACGGAGAACGGCCGATGAGCGCCCGCAATTCGGTCTCAGCCCGCCCGGCCCGGCGTGGGGAGGTGGTGGTGCGGATCGCCCTGCCGAGCATTCCGTCCTCCACCGCGCTGCTCGGCACCGGCAGCGTCAGCGTGGGCCTGGTCCACGGCACCATCCCGGCAGCATCCCCGCTTGTGTGGCCGCTCGTGGTCCTCGCCCTTGGTGCGATGGCGTACGACGTCGGTCTCCGTGCCCTGCGCTGCCGCGCCGGCTGACTGCCCACGCCCCAAGGGGACCGGTGTGACTTAGCGCAGGCCGCACTGAGACCCAGCGCCGGCAGTCAATACGGATGCTGCACGGCGGCGGATCACCTGGCCCGTCGTTGTGCAGCATGTCAGTGCTGTTCGACGGCGAGCCCCCTTGGCCTTGCACCGGACCAATTGAGCTTCTTCACAAGAGCCACCGATCGCCTGACGTTCCCACAGCAGCTCTGCCCAGCAAGGGCAGCAACTGGCCTGCTTGGCGGCGTCGTCAACCCGCTCGCCAACCTCACCCGTCGGAGGGGCGGCTGAAGAAGCTCAGTGAGCTTTTTCAGAGTGGCCACTGTTCGGGTGACCAGCCGGCGTCCCGCAACGCACGAAGCTCCTGTGCCGTTGAGAGAGGTGTTCGACGTCTCAACTCATCAGCGCAGGAGCTTCGTTGGTTCCCTATCCTGCCTCACTCGACCTGCCTCATGCCCTGGTCGAGTGGGTAACCATGCTCATCGTCACCCGTGAGGGTGACCGCCGCTGCAAGCTCCTGCCGCACCAGCGTGCTCTCGTCGCCCTGATCTACCTCCGCCGATACGACCCGCTCACGCAGATCGCCGCCGGCTTCCGCATATCCGTCGGCACCGCCCACGCCTACGTCACCGCCGTCGTCGGCCACCTCGCCCGCCGGGCGCCCGGCCTACTGCGGGTCCTGCGGGAAGCCGATCCCGATCACGTCCTGCTCGACGGAACTCTTGCCGAGTGCGACCGGGTCGGCGACAGCCGGGACGACTTCTCCCAGAAGCACCGCCGCCACGGGGTGAACGTGCAGGTCATCGCTGATCCCGCGGGCAACCTGCTGTGGATCTCGCCCGCCCTGCCCGGCCGCACCCACGACCTGACCGCAGCCCGCACCCACGTCATCATCCGGATCTGCGAACGCCAAGGTGTGCCCGTCCTCGCCGACCGTGCCTACATCGGTGCCGGCTCCTGGGTGACCACACCAATCAGACGCCTTCCGCACCAGGACCACCGCGACCCAGCGAACGATCAACCGGGCTCTGTCGGCGGCACGAGCACCCGTTGAACGAAGCGTCGCGAGACTAAGTCCTGGCGCATCTTCCACAGAGCTCGCTGCAGTCCCAACCGGATGACCACTATCGCCGCCGCCATCCTCACCCTGGAGAGGCAACGCTGAAAGAGCTCCGTGATCGGCAGAACTCCGGGTAGCCAACCGCAATTTGATGAACTTGAGAGGTACAGGAACCGGAACCTGCCGCACCTCTATTCAGCCAGGCCAGGTGAGGATCCCTCGCAGTCTGCCTGGACCAGAGATGGTCCCGGGCCGAGACGTGGCTGGTGGACGCCGGGACCGTGGCCCGCAGGTTTCGCGCGATTGCCGTGCTGCGTGGTGGACCGTATTTGAGAGGGTCTGCAGGGAGCAGCCCTGATCTGCGGTTTGGGCGACCGTGGCGAGAACTGCCGTGGGCTCACCACGCTGTTCTGGATGCATATCTAGCCCTACGGCGAGGTGAGGCTGAATATGACCAGCCGCCCCTTCAGCTCTCCGCCCCGCTGACCCCGGCCGCAGGCTGACCCGCCTTTCGTGCGATGGGCAGGCGAACCCAAAAACCCCTCTCGACCGTCCCCAACGTCATCGCATTCACGCTGTTCAGCGTCGCTTCCGGCGCACTCCGGTTGGCCTCCTACAGGCGATGGCCGATCCGCAACTCGGCACGGACCTGGTCTACCAGCGCTTTCTCCCGTTGCGAGAACACCTCGTTCAACCTCGATTCTTCAGCGGGTTTCGGTCGCTGATCAGTGCGGCTGTTCGCCCGTAATGTCCTCCGCCGTTGGAGGACGGGCCGTCGCGTGACGCC
>NZ_JBEYVP010000070.1:0-31249 GCF_040644035.1 Streptomyces sp. NPDC047042
AGCTCGGCGCGCATGAACAGCGCCATCACGCCACCGATGCAGAAGAACGCGAACGACGTCACCAGATACAGCGTGCCGATCGTCTTGTGGTCCGTGGTCGTCAACCACTTCACGACCACGTTGCCGGGCTGCTTGCGCCGTACCGGCAGCTCGTTCTCGTACGAGTCCTCAGCTGCGGCGGCACCCTGGGGTTCGTTGGTGATGCTCACAGGTTTGTCGTCTCCCGGTTCTTCTCGTGGCTCGTCTGCGCGATGCCGGCGGGAATGTAACCGGTCTGCCCCTTCTTCACGAGGTCCTTGAGGTGCTGCTCGTAGCGCTCGGGGGAGACGACCTTCACGTTGAACAGCATCCGGGAGTGGTCGACGCCGCAGAGCTCCGCACACTTGCCCAGGAAGGTGCCCTCCTTGTTGGGGGTCACCTGGAAGGCGTTGGTGTGACCGGGGATGACGTCCTGCTTCATCAGGAACGGAACCACCCAGAAGGAGTGGATGACGTCACGTGAGGTGAGGACGAAGCGGACCGTCTTGCCCTTGGGCAGCCAGAGGGTCGGACCGGGGTTGCCGGTCTGCGGGTTCCTCGTACCGGGCGTACCGACGTCGTAGACACCGCCGGCGTTGGCGGGGAAGTCCTTCTTGAACCGGTCCGGAATGGCCGCCAGGTTCTCGTCGGTGTTCGCGTTTCCGGTGGAACCCGGGACGTTCTCGATGTAGTTGAAGCCCCAGCTCCACTGGAAGCCCACGACGTTGACCGTCAGGTCGGGCTTCTTGGAGGTGTCGAGGAGCTTCGACTCGTCACGTGCCGTGAAGTAGAAGAGCACCGAGACGATGATCAGCGGAACCACGGTGTACAGCGCCTCGATGGGCATGTTGTACCGGGTCTGCGGTGGTACTTCGACCTTGGTGCGGCTGCGCCGGTGGAACATGGCGCTCCACAGGATCAGGCCCCAGACCAGCACGCCGGTGGCGAGCGCGGCTGCCCAGGATCCCTGCCACAGGGAGAGGATCCGGGGAGCCTCTTCCGTGGTCGGGGTGGGCATACCAAGGCGGGGGAAGTCCTTGTATGTGCAACCGGTCGCGGTCGCCAGGACCAGGCCCGCAGTCAATGCCTGCAGCAGCTTCCGCCGCAACGGGCGCCGCGGCGTGGGGGTACCGCCCGCGCCCCCCAGGGCGTGGGGGAGGTCGGAGCCGTTGGGACTCACGTAGCGCCTTCCCGAGAGTCTCGCCCGCGCGGGTTGGCTGCGGCCTGACTTCTGGGTGGTCGGTCGCCGCCCTGCGTCGGGCAGGGGTTTGGATGTTTATGCGGACCAAACCCTACTGGACGCATTTTGGGGTCGCGCGGGGAGGGTCCCCAACGCGCCGGGGGTCACCCCGACGGGGTCTGACGGGGGGTCGGGCGCCCAATGGGGTGGGGGTTTCGGTTGTACGGCGGGTGCGGGCGCTTTGTGGTTGATCGCGCAGTTCCCCGCGCCCCTAAGCAGGACTCCATCCCCTCTGTTGAGGACTTAGCGTTGGGGTGTGTCCTACTTTGATGCCGCCTCCTCCGCGCCCCTTCACCCTGTTGCCCGGCAGGCTCTGCTCGCTTCGCTCGATGAGGGGTGGGCGGATCCCGCACGTTTGTACAGGGAAGGACGGCGGGCTCGTCTTCTGTTGGACGCGGCTCGGGAGGCTGCGGCCGAGGCGGTGGGGTGTCGGGTTGATGAGCTGACCTTCACCTCATCCGGTACACGGGCCGTGCACATCGGGATGGCGGGGGCTCTCGCTGGGCGGCGGCGCGTCGGGCGTCACCTGATCGTGTCGGCGGTCGAACACTCTTCGGTGCTCCATTCGGCTGAGGACTGGGAGGCGACGGGCGGCGCGGTGACGACCGTGGCCGTGGACCGCGCCGGCACGGTGGCCGTCGAGGCGTACGAGGCCGCCGTACGGGCCGACACGGCGCTGGCCTGTCTTCAGTCGGCCAACCACGAGGTGGGGACCGAGCAGCCGGTCGCGGAGGTGGCCGAGGTGTGCCGGGAGGCCGGGGTGCCGTTGCTGGTGGACGCGGCGCAGTCGTTGGGGTGGGGGGCGGTGACCGGGCCCTGGTCACTGCTCACCGCCAGTGCCCACAAATGGGGCGGGCCTTCCGGGGTCGGGCTGCTCGCCGTCCGTAAAGGGGTGCGGTTCGCGGTTCAAGGGCCCGTGGACGAGCGGGAGTCGGGGCGGGCGGCCGGGTTCGAGAACCTCCCGGCGATCGTCGCGGCGGCGGCCTCGTTGCGGGCGGTACGGGCCGAGGCGGCCCAGGAGGCGGTACGGCTGCGGGAGCTGACGGAGCGGATCCGGGCGCGGGTGCCGCAGCTGGTCCCCGACGTGGAGGTGGTCGGCGATCCGGTGCGGCGGCTGCCCGGTGTCGTCACCTTCTCCTGTCTCTATGTCGACGGGGAGACATTGCTGCACGAGCTGGACCGCGCCGGTTTCTCCGTCTCCTCCGGGTCGTCCTGCACGAGCAGCACGTTGACGCCGAGCCATGTGCTGCGCGCGATGGGCGTGCTGAGCGAGGGCAATGTGCGGGTGTCACTGCCGACCGGGACCGCGGCGGAGGAGGTCGAGCGCTTCCTCTCCGTCCTGCCGGACACGGTCGCGGCCGTACGGGAGAAGCTGGGCGCGCCGGCTCCGGTGACGGTACGGGAGGAGGGCGCGCTCGTCGTGGACGCCCTGGGCAAGCGGTGCCCGATCCCGGTGATCGAACTCGCGAAGGTCATCGGCGACGTCCCGGTGGGCGCCACGATCCGCGTCCTGTCGGACGACGAGGCGGCCCGCCTGGACATTCCGGCGTGGTGCGAGATGCGGGAACAGGAGTACGTAGGCGAGGAGCAGGCAGAAAAAGGAACGGCCTACCTGATCCGCCGGTCAAGCTGAGAGACCTGCCTTTAGGGGCGCGGGGAACTGCGCGAACAGCCCCCACGCACCCGCAGACAACGAATCAGCCCAGATGCCCCTGAACCTCGCCCGCAGCCTCATCCCCATAAGCCTTACGGAAGCGCTCCAGGAAATTGACCCGCCGCAACTGGTACTCCTGCGTACCCACCGTCTCGATGACGAGAGTCGCCAGCATGCAGCCCACCTGCGCCGCCCGCTCCAGCGAAACCCCCCACGCCAGCCCCGACAGGAACCCCGCACGGAACGCGTCGCCGACCCCCGTGGGCTCGACCTTGGCCTCCTCGTCCGGGCAGCCGACCTCGATGCTCTCCTCGCCGACGCGCTCGATGCGTACGCCCCGGGAGCCGAGGGTCGTGACCCGGGTACCGACCTTGGCGAGGATCTCCGCGTCGGACCAGCCGGTCTTCGACTCGATGAGGCCCTTCTCGTACTCGTTCGAGAAGAGGTACGCGGCGCCGTCCAGCAGGACCTTGATGTCGTCGCCGCCCATGCGGGCGATCTGCTGGGAGAAGTCGGCGGCGAACGGGATGGACCGGGTGCGGCACTCCTCGGTGTGGCGGAGCATCGCCTCCGGGTCGTCCGCGCCGATCGAGACCAGGTCGAGGCCGCCGACCCGGTCGGCGACGGTCTTCAGCTCGATGAGCCGGGCCTCGCTCATGGCGCCGGTGTAGAAGGAGCCGATCTGGTTGTGGTCGGCGTCGGTGGTGCACACGAAACGGGCGGTGTGCAGCGTCTCGGAGATGCGCACCGACTCTGTGTCCACGCCGTGGCGGTCCAGCCAGGCGCGGTACTCGTCGAAGTCGGCGCCGGCGGCCCCGACCAGGATCGGCCTGGTGCCGAGCTGGCCCATGCCGAAGGCGATGTTCGCGCCCACGCCGCCCCGGCGTACGTCGAGGTTGTCGACCAGGAAGGAGAGCGAGACCGTGTGCAACTGGTCCGCTACGAGCTGGTCGGCGAAACGGCCGGGGAAGGTCATGAGGTGGTCGGTGGCGATGGAGCCGGTGACTGCGATACGCACGGCGAGGACACTCTCCTGCGAGGGGAGGCGGGTTGACAGTTCACGCTACCCGGTCCGCGCGTGCCCGCTGTAGCGGCAAAACTACCCGATAGTAGATCTTTCTCGGCCGGGTATCCGGTGCATACGGTTCCGTTATGACGAACTTCAAGGTCCACCAGGCTCTTCAGGTCCAGCAGGTGCACTCCGACCTCGAAGGTGATCTGGCCTCGCTGCGCGGCGACTGCGCCCGGATGGCGCCGCACTGGGCCGCCCCGGACAGGATCATCACCCTGCCCGTGTCCCCGTCCCGTATCCACGGGGTGACCGTTCCGCTCTCCTCGGCGCGGCTGGTGGACGCGATGCCGTACTACGGCGACTGACGGGCGGCGGCTCCCGGACCCCGCCGACCAGCGCTCGGCGGGAACCGTGCGCTCCCCCGCTGCGTCCCATCGCTGTCCCCCGTAAAGAGGACGCGCTGTACGACCGGTCGGGACAGCCGGGACAGCCGGGAGCCGAAGGAGCGATGCGGTGAACACCGAGCGACCCGATCACGAGCCCGAGCACGACCCTGATCAGGACGACGCCGTCGCCGACGAGAAGCCGGCCGCCGAGGCCGCCGGCCCGGACGGCACTGACGGCGCGGGCGGCGCGGACGACATCACCGAGTCCGCGTCGGAGGAGAGCGGCGCGGAGCCCCCGTCCCGGCGCCGCTCCCCGGTGCTCGTCGCCTCGGTCGCCGCAGCGGTCCTGCTTGTCGGGGGCGGCGGGGCGTATCTCGCCACCAGCGTCACGAGCGGCTCGAACGGCGACGACCGTACGGACACGTCCGCGCCGGGCGGCGACGGCACCTCTCCCCCGCCGCTGGCCCTGGACGGCTACCCCAAGGGCGGTACGGGGGACCCGAGCGGTTCGAACGGCATCGCGCCCGGCGAGCCCGACCCGAACGGGGTGACTTACCGGGCGGACGCCAAGCTGCCGGCGGGGCCCGCCTCGGCGCCGGTGTACTCGGTGGCGAAGGACGAGGTCAAGGCCGCCGAGGTGACCCGGCTGGCCGACGCGCTCGGCATCGAGGGGAAACCGGTCACGGAGGCCGACGGCTGGCTGGTCGGCGCCGCGAAGGACGGGACGGGTCCGATCCTGCGAGTGAGCAGGCAGGCGCCGGGGACCTGGTCCTTCAGCCGGTATCTGGTCGGCGGCTCCGACAACTGCAAGAGCACGACCATGTGCGCGCAGGGCTCGGGCGCCGCCGCCGGGCAGACCGTCGATCCGGTGAGCGAGGCGGTGGCGAAGAAGGCGGCGGCGCCGATCCTGAAGGCGGTCGGCCAGGACGACGCGAAGCTGGACGCGAGCAAGGTCGTGGACACGCGGCGGATGATGAACGCGGATCCGGTGGTCGGCGGTCTGCCCACGTACGGCTGGCCGACCGGTCTCCAGATCAGCGCGCAGGGCGAAGTGGTGGCCGGCAGCGGCCAGTTGACGACTCCGGTGAAGGGCGACACGTACCCGGTGCTCGGCGCCAAAGCCACGCTGGCCCTGCTCAACGAGCCCGGTGCGGCGGCGAGCCCTGAGCACCGTATGGGCATCGGGGGCTGCGCGAGTCCCGTACCGCTGAAGGACCGCCTGGAGGCGCCCTGCGGTACCACGACGGGGACGGCACGGCAGAAGGAGTCGAAGGAGTCGCTCACCGTCGACAAGGCGGTGTTCGGGCTGGCCTCGCACACCGTGTCCGGGCGGCCGGCGCTGGTGCCGTCGTGGCTGTTCGAGGTACGGCCGCAGGGTGCCGCCGAGGCCTACACGGTGACGTATCCGGCGATCGACCCCCGCTATCTGGCCGGTTCCGATGCGGGTTCCGGGCCGAGCGCGGAGCCGTCCCCGACGGGCGGGACGCTGACGCAGGACGTGCGGATCGAGGGCTACACGGTCTCCGGCGACGGCAAGGAGCTGACCGTGGGCTTCTGGGCCGGGGCCTGCAGCAAGTACTCGGCCTCGGTGAAGGACGGTGAGCAGGTGAGGGTGACCGTGACCTCGACGAGCGAGAAGGGCAAGGCCTGCATCATGATCGCGAAGGCGGGATACGAGACCGTGCGGCTGGACGAGCCGCTGGGCGACCGGAAGGTCGTGGGGACGGACGGACAGGCGATCCCCGAGGGCGATTTCGCCAAGAAATAGCGAGCAGCAGTCGGTCTGGACACGCGTGAAGGCGGCGCCCCCGTCGGAGGGGGGCGCCGCCTTCACGTGGTGGCCTTTGGAGCGTGTGGCCTAGCTGAACGAGTCACCGCAGGCGCAGGAGCCCGTCGCGTTCGGGTTGTCGATCGTGAAGCCCTGCTTCTCGATGGTGTCGACGAAGTCGATCGAGGCGCCGCCGAGGTACGGGGCGCTCATGCGGTCGGTGACCACCTTCACACCGTCGAAGTCCTTGACGACGTCACCGTCGAGCGAACGCTCGTCGAAGAACAGCTGGTAACGCAGACCCGAGCAACCGCCGGGCTGAACCGCGACACGCAGGGCGAGGTCCTCGCGGCCTTCCTGGTCGAGCAGGGCCTTGACCTTCGCCGCGGCGGCGTCGGACAGGATGATGCCGTCGGTGACGGTGCTGGTCTCGTCCGATACGGACATCTACATCTCTCCCGGGTTGTACGGAGACTGCTTGCCGACGATTGCAACCGGCGGGGCCGCGGATTCATTCCGGGCCGAGAGTCTGTGTCTCTTCGTCGCTGTCTTTTCGTCGCTCTTCTCCTCCATGCTCGCACACGCGCGGAAGGGCGAACAGCGACCTGTGGACAGGCTCCCATCAGGGCGCGGTCGGGCTCCGGGATTCATGTCACATCGACGCTATGAACCTCGTCAAAGTGACGTGAAGGGGTTACGATAGATAGCGTCAATTCGACGAAAAGACTTGAACGGTAGAACAGAAAGGGTGCGTGTCGTGACCACCGCCCAGACCCAGGATCTCGACGTACAGCCCACGCCCCTCGCCCTGCTGCTCCTCGGCCGCGAGGCCGACCCGCGGAGCGAGCGTGGCGTGGAGTGTCCCGGTGACCTGCCCTCCCCCTCCGATCCGGACCTGGTGGCACGTGCCCGTGCGGCAAAGGAGAGGCTCGGCGACAAGGTCTTCGTCCTCGGCCACCACTACCAGCGCGACGAGGTCATCCAGTTCGCGGACGTCACGGGTGACTCCTTCAAGCTGGCCCGGGACGCGGCGGCGCGTCCGGAGGCGGAGTACATCGTGTTCTGCGGTGTGCACTTCATGGCGGAGTCGGCGGACATCCTGACGTCGGACGCCCAGCAGGTGGTCCTGCCCGACCTGGCCGCCGGCTGCTCGATGGCGGACATGGCGACGGCCGAGCAGGTCGCCGAGTGCTGGGACGTCCTGACGGAGGCCGGGGTGGCCGACCAGGTCGTGCCCGTGTCCTACATGAACTCCTCGGCGGACATCAAGGCGTTCACCGGCAAGCACGGCGGCACGATCTGCACATCGTCGAACGCCGAGCGAGCCCTCGAGTGGGCCTTCGAGCAAGGTGAGAAGGTCCTGTTCCTGCCGGACCAGCACCTGGGCCGCAACACGGCGGTACGGGACATGGGGATGTCGCTCGACGACTGCGTCCTCTACAACCCGCACAAGCCGAACGGCGGCCTGACGGCGCAGCAGCTGCGCGACGCGAAGATGATCCTGTGGCGCGGCCACTGCTCGGTGCACGGCCGCTTCTCGCTGGACTCGGTCAACGACGTACGCGAACGCATCCCGGGCGTGAACGTGCTGGTCCACCCGGAGTGCAAGCACGAGGTGGTGGAGGCGGCGGACTACGTCGGCTCGACGGAGTACATCATCAAGGCGCTGGAGGCGGCCCCGGCCGGCTCCAAGTGGGCCATCGGCACGGAGCTGAACCTGGTACGCCGCCTGGCGAACCGTTTCGCGCCCGAGGGCAAGGAGATCGTCTTCCTCGACAAGACGGTCTGCTTCTGCTCGACCATGAACCGCATCGACCTCCCCCACCTGGTCTGGACCCTGGAGTCCCTGGCCGACGGCAAGCTGGTGAACCGCATACAGGTGGACAGCGAGACGGAGAAGTTCGCGAAGCTGGCACTTGAGCGGATGCTGGCGCTGCCGTAGGTGGTGCCGCCCGTGTCTGTTCGGATGCGGTCTCGTTCTTAGGGGCGTACATCTAAGATGTACATCTTAGATGTACGCCCCTAAGAACGAATCAACGAGGTGACTGTGCCGCGACCGCCCCACCGCAGCATCCCCTAGCCTTTCCGGGAACGCGGTGAGGTCGTGCTCGTAGACCTGGAGCGGCTGTACGGCGGGGCGTAGCCGCGCCAACGCGACGAGACTGCGCCGAGGGGCCTGTGTGAACCCGGTGGGCCTGTGCGCCTGTTCAGTTGCAGTTGACCCCGCCGGTTACGCATGGCAATGGAGTCACCCTGAGATTGGATCGATTCCCTCAAGAAGAGCGATGATTTGTTGCTTGCGCCGTCTCGGCGGGAAAGCCCGGACTTCACTAAGCCCTTTCAATAGCGATGCACATTTGTCTGGGTGACCAAGTAGCGAGAGTCTGATTCTCTCGCTGAGAATATCGAACAGATCCTCGATGATCTTCTGATGCCACATCCCACTTCGCTTTGAGAAGTCCACATCAAACCACCACGAAAGCCTTTGTCCCGACTTGAGATGGATCCACATTCGAGATTCTTTGGCGGCCAGACTGGACCCTGTAGCGAGTCCGGCAGAGGCGGCAAGGTACAGCACGCCGCCCAGAAAGCGACGCACAGGAGTGACGGCGAAACCCACAGCCAATTGATCAATCGAGTCCCACTGAATCAGCGGCGAAACTGATCTCGAGATACCAGCGCTAGAAAATCTTGGAGTGTACTCACCGCCACCTACTCCGAGGAGCAAGAATTCCGGCGTGGACTCCAATGGCCCGTACTTTACGCTTGGCATCTGATAATCACCAATACTGTCGTGAGCCTTGACGCTCCCGCCGGGACAGGGGCGACAGAGCCGTCCTGGGCGGTGCGTCCTGGGCAGCGGAGCGGCCTCAGTCCGAGCAACTGGTCGCGGAACCGTCGGCCGTGGAGGTGATGGCTACGCGATAGCCGGCTCCGGAGCTGAATTCCGGTCCTTCGCGGATTCGCCGTATGCATTCAGCTCGTCAACCCGGCTCTCGGTACCCTCGCAGCCCGAAGCGGAAGCCTCTTCAAGAGCCTGGCACCCGGCGAGAGTTCCGGTCGCCAACATAGCCATCAGCAGGAGAGCGGCGCGCCAGCTGGTTCCTTTACGAGGTGTCAAGCCGACCCCACTACCTGGTACCGAAAACGAAGGGTTAGTAAGATTACCAGCTATTTCCAACCCCAGTATTGACGCAACTCCTCTACCCCTTGGAGATGTTCAGCCCTCCGGCAGCCGCGCCCCCCGACTGACGGCGATCCGCAACGCGTCCCCCAACGCCTCGGCGAGCCGTACCCCCGTGAACCTCAACTCCCGCTCCCCCACGCCCTCCCCGGCCAGCAGCGGCCTCGCCTGGTCCAGTACGAACTCCGCCGAGTCGAGCAGTTCCGTCTCCAACTCGTCCGCCAGGCACGACAGTCGGCTGTTCGGGTCGGAACTGCTCAGGTAGCACGGGCCGCCCTCCGGTGTGGTCCACGGCAGCAGCCGTAGCCGCGCACCCATTCCGTCGCGCATCATCAGGCGGCTCCCTTCGATTACCGTTTGTGCCTACATCGTCACCGTGTGGCATGCGTGCCCAACAGGGGATCCGTGTCCCAGCGTTGAGATCGGGACGATCGGAACCAGAGACACGGAACGAGGGGCGAGACCGATGACGTTCAAGCCACAGCAGCTGACCCCGTACCACTCCGCCCGCCACTACTTCGGTGCGGAGCAGCGGCGCCATCGCGAGGCGGCGCGGCTGTCGCTCGTGCAGTTGGCGGAGATCCTCAGCTCCAGCAAGAGCACGCTCGCGCGTATCGAGACGGCGGAACTAATGCCGCCCCCGGACCTACCAGCCCGGCTCGACGCGGCCTTCGGCACCGACAAGCACTTCCACGGGCTGTATCAACTGGCCAAGCGGGAGGCCCATCCGGACCAGTACCGCCGGTACATGGACTTCGAGGGCCATGCCGAAGTCATCGAGCAGTACGGGGCGCAGGCCATCCCCGGTCTGTTGCAGACGAGGGCGTACGCGCGGGCATTTCTTGGTTGTCAGGAGGACCTCTCCGAGGCCCGGATCGAGGAACGCGTCACCGCACGCATGTCGCGGCAGGAGCGCCAGCATTCGGACGCGCCGCCGTACCGGTGGGCGATTCTTGACGAGGCCGTACTCCGGCGACCGATGGGGAGCGCGGAATGCATGTACGAACAGCTGGCTTCGCTGCTCAAGCAGGTGAATACTCCGGACAGTAAGGTTCAGGTCATGCCCTTCAGTGCGGGCTCGCACTCGTTGCTGGGTGGGGCACTGACCCTGCTCACGCTCTCAGACGGCACTGTGGTGGCGTACGAGGAGGGCATCGAGGCCGGTCATCTTTACGAGGACCAGAGCGCGGTGAAGAGGTGGCGGCGACAGTACGAACTGCTGCGTGCCAACGCTCTCTCGCCGACGGAATCGGCGGAGTTGATCCGGAAGGTTATGGAGGACTACAAGTCATGCGACACACCCCCGAGTTGAGCTCCGCCCGCTGGCACAGGAGCAGTTACAGCAACTCCAACGGGGGCGAATGCGTCGAGATCGCCGAGGGCCTCCCCGGCGTCGTCCCCGTCCGCGACAGCAAGAACCCCCACCCCCGAGGCCCCGTGCTCCTCGTCCCAGCCGCCGTTTGGGACACCTTCGTCAACTCCCTGAAGGTGTAAGACAGAACGAAAGGACGGGCCGGGTCGCGTAACGCGACCCGGCCCGTACCCGTCACCCCTCAGTCGGTCACACCTTCGCCGGCTCCCGTACCTCCGGCTTCGGCTGGCGCTTCGCCGCCTTCTTCTTCGCCCTGCGTTCCTTCCTCAGCTCCACCATCGCGTACAGCGTCGGGACCAGGAGCAGGGTCAGGGCGGTTGACGTGATCAGGCCGCCGATGACCACCACCGCCAGTGGCTGCGCGATGAAGCCGCCCTCGCCCGTGACTCCCAGGGCCATCGGGAGGAGGGCGAAGATGGTCGCCAGGGCCGTCATCAAAATCGGGCGGAGGCGGTGGCGGCCGCCTTCGATCACCGCTTCCACTACTCCGTGACCCTGGTTGCGGTACTGGTTGATCAGGTCGATCAGGACGATCGCGTTCGTCACCACGATGCCGATCAGCATCAGCATCCCGATCATCGCCGGGACGCCCATCGGGGTGCCCGTGGCGATCAGGAGGCCGATCGCGCCGGTTGCCGCGAACGGGATCGACACCAGGAGGATCAGGGGCTGGATGAGGGAACGGAATGTGGCCACCAGGAGCATGAAGACGATCGCGATCGCCGCCAGCATCGCCAGCGCCAGGTTCTTGAACGCGGAGTCCTGGTCCGACGAGACGCCGCCGATCTCCGCCGTCGCGCCCTCGGGGAGCTTGAGGGCGTCCAGCTTCGAGGTGAGGTCGGCGCTCACCGCGCCCGTGTTGTCGCCGGTCGGGCGGGCCGTGATCGTCGCGGCGCGCTGGCCGTCGATCCGGGTCATGGAGACCGGGCCGTCGACGAGTTTCACGTCGGCGATGTCGCCCAGCTTCACCGCGCCCAGCCGCAGCGCCTTCAGCTCGTCGAGGGTCTCGGCCTGCTTCGCCGGTTCGATGACGACGTCGCGCTCGGTGTCGTCCAGGGTCGCCTTGGCCGCCGTCGTGCCCTTGACCGCCTCGGCCACCACCGCACCCAGCGTCTGCTGGTTGTAACCGGCCGCCGCCGCCTGGGAGTTGGCCCGTACCGAGATGCGCGGCACGCTCTGCGCCAGGTTGCTGGTGACGTCGGTGACGTCGTCCAGGCCCGCCACCGTGTCACGGACTTGGTCCGCCGCCTTGCGCAGGACGTCGCCGTCGGCCGCCTTCACGACCACCTTGAGGTCCTGGCTGCCGAAGCCGTCACCGGCCGCGATCGTCGTCGTACCGATGCCGGAGAGCTTCGAGAGGCCTTCCTCGATGCTGTCCTGTACGTCGTCCGCCGACGCCGAGTCCTCCAGCATGACCTGGTAGGAGGCCTGGTTGGTGTCGGTGCCGCCGCCGAAGGCCGCCAGGAAGCCGGACGAGCCGATCGTCACCTGGTAGTCCTTGACGCCCTTGACGTCCGCGAGCAGTTGCTCGACCTTCTTCGCCTGGACGTCCGTGGCCGCCAGGCTCGTGCCCGGCTTCAACTGCTGCTTGACGGTGAGGACTTCCTGCTCGCCCTGGTCGAAGAAGTTCGTCTTCAGGAGCGGGGCCATGCCGAAGGTGCCGATCAGGACGACCGCCGCGATGGCCACGCTCGTCAGCCGGCGGCGAGTGGCGAAGCGCAGGACAGGGACGTACACGCGCTGGAGCCTGCTCTTCGCCTCCTTCTCCTCCGCGAGCCTGCGGGCCTCGTCGGCGTCGTCCGGGGTGTCCTTCGGGGCGCGCAGGAACCAGTACGAGAGAACCGGGACGACCGTGAGGGAGACCAGGAGCGACGCCAGCAGGGCCGCCGTCACCGTCAGGCTGAACGCGCCGAACAGCTGGCCGACCATGCCGCCGACCAGGCCGATGGGGAGGAAGACGGCGACCGTGGTGAGCGTCGAGGACGTGACCGCGCCCGCTACCTCCCGTACGGCCTTGAGGATCGCCTCCTGGCGCTCCTCGCCGTAGCCGAGGTGCCGCTTGATGTTCTCCAGGACCACGATCGAGTCGTCGACGACCCGGCCGATCGCGATCGTCAGCGCGCCCAGCGTCAGCATGTTCAGGGACAGGTCCCTGGTCCACAGGACGATCAGGGCGAGGACGACCGAGAGGGGGATCGAGACCGCCGTGACGAGGGTCGAGCGGACCGACGCCAGGAAGACCAGGATGACGATCACCGCGAAGAGCAGACCGAGGCCGCCCTCCGTCGTCAGGCCCTTGATGGACTTCGCCACCGCCGGGCCCTGGTCGCTGACCACCGTGATCCTGGCGTCGGACCCCAGGTCCTTGCGCATGTCGGCGAGTTTGTCCTCGACCGCGTTCGAGATCGACACCGCGCTGCCGTCGTTGTCCATCGTGACGGTGACGGCGAGGCTCGGCTTGCCGTCCGTACGCGTGATCGAGTCGGCCTTCGCGGACTCCTGCTTGACGGTCGCCACGTCGGCCAGGCGCACCGGCCTGGTGGTGGCACCGGGGGAACCGGGCGCGCCCGTGACCATCAGGTCCGCGATCTGCTCCACCGAGGTGTAGCCGCCGCCGACCTGGACCGTGCGGTTGGTGCCGGCCTCGTCGAACGAGCCCGCCGGGACGGTCGCGCCGCCCGCCTGCAGTGCCTGGGCGAGGGAGGTGGTGGTCAGACCCGCCGCCGTCAGCTTCTTGTCGTCGGGGGTGACGGTGACCTGGACGTCCCGTACGCCGTTGACCGTGACCTGGCCGACGCCGTCGATGGCGCGCAGGTCGGGGACCACCGTGTGGTCGAGCCGGTCGGCGAGGGCCTGCTGGTCCTCGTCGGAGGTGACGGCGAGGACGACGGTGGGGATGTCGTCCGTCGAACCGGCGACGACCTGCGGGTCCACGTCGTCCGGGAGCAGCACGCGCGCCCGGTTGACGGCCTGCTGAACGTCGGCGACGAGTTGCTTGGTGTCGTTGCCGTACTCGAAGGACGCCGTGATCAGGGCGTTGCCCTCGCTGGCGGTGGAGGTGACCCCGGTGATGCCGTCGACGCCTTCGAGGTTGTCCTCGATGGGCTCGACGACCTGCTTCTCGACCACGTCGGGGGACGCGCCCTGATACGGCGCCAGGACGGACACCACCGGGAGCTCGATGGTGGGCAGCAGCTGTTGCTTGAGCTGCGGTATCGCTATCGCTCCGAAGACGATCGCGACGATCGACATCAGGCCTATCAGGGCCCGTTGCGCGAGGCTGAACCTGGACAGCCAGGACATGGGTGAGCGTCTCTCTTCTGTGTCTCTTCTGCGGCCTGAGCGGAGGAAGGGGCACACATGTGAGCGCCCGCCCCTACACCCTGGGCCATGGGAGACCCATGTTTCCTAGCCCCCAGGTCCCGTTTGCTCACCCGGTCCCTACTCCGGCCGCAGTACACTCCGCGAAGCTCACTCCACCCTTGGACGTACCAGTCCCGACTCGTACGCGATGACGACGAGCTGCGCCCTGTCCCGCGCGCCCAGCTTGGCCATGGCCCGGTTGACGTGCGTCTTCACCGTCAGCGGGCTGACCTCCAGCCGCTCCGCGATCTCGTCGTTGGAGTGCCCGCCGGCCACCTGCACCAGCACCTCGCGCTCCCGTCCGGTCAGCGCGTCCAGCCGCTCGGCGCGGGCGGGGTCGCGGCTGTCGTCCAATACGTCCCCCTGGGCGAGGAACTGGGCGATCAGCCCCTTGGTGGCGGCCGGGGAGAGAAGTGCCTCGCCGCCGGCGGCGACCCGGATGGCGTTGAGCAGTTCCTCGGGCTCGGACCCCTTGCCGAGGAACCCGGACGCGCCCGCGCGCAGCGACTGCACCACGTACTCGTCGACCTCGAACGTCGTCAGCATCACCACCCGTACATGTGCGAGCCCCGGATCCGCGCTGATCAGCCGGGTCGCGGCCAGCCCGTCGGTGCCCGGCATCCGGATGTCCATCAGGACGACGTCGGCGCGCTGCTCCCGTGCGAGGCGCACCGCCTCCGCCCCGTCGGACGCCTCCCCGACGACCTCCATGTCGGACTCCGAGTCCACGAGCACGCGGAAGGCGCTGCGCAGCAGCGCCTGGTCGTCGGCGAGCAGGACACGGATCGTCATGGGCGGTCCTCGTTCGATCGGCGCACAGTCGGCATACGTACGACTGCGGTCATGCGGTCATGCGGTCATGCGGTCATGCGGTGGTGGCGGGGGTGCCGGTGGTGTCCGCGGCGCGCGAACTGGTCTGCACGGGCAGGATCGCATGCACCCGGAAGCCGCCTCCGTATCGGGGACCCGCGGTGCAGCCGCCGCCCACCGCGGTGACCCGCTCGCGCATGCCGAGCAGCCCGTGCCCGCCGCCCTCTCCCGGTGCGTTCTTCTGCCCGGGGCCGTTGTCGAGGACGGTGATCTCGATGTTCGGCCCCACCCGTACGACGCTGACCTCGGCCTTCGCCTCCGGTCCCGCGTGTTTCTGTACGTTCGTCAGGGCCTCCTGGATCACCCGGTAGGCGGCCAGGTCGATGGCCGCCGGGAGGGTGGTGTCCTGGTCGGCGCGGGCGACCTCGACCCGGAGTCCGGCGTTGTGGAAGGTGCCGACCAGCTCGTCGAGCCGGTGCAGACCGGGCGCGGGCTCGGTCGGCGCCTCCGGGTCCCCGGACTGGCGCAGCAGCCCGACGGTCGCGCGCAGCTCGTTCAGCGCCGAGCGGCTGGCCTCCCGTACGTGGGCGAGGGCCTCCTTGGCCTGGTCGGGGCGCTTGTCCATGACGTGCGCGGCGACTCCGGCCTGGACGTTGACGAGGGCGATGTGGTGGGCGACCACGTCGTGCAGGTCACGGGCGATGCGCAGCCGCTCCTCGGCGACCCGGCGACGCGCCTCCTCCTCGCGGGTGCGCTCCGCCCGCTCGGCGCGCTCTCTTATGGCGTCGACGAAGGCGCGGCGGCTGCGTACGGCGTCCCCGGCGGTCGCGGCCATGCCGGTCCAGGCGAAGATGCCGAGGTTTTCCTGCGCGTACCAGGGCAGGGGGCCGGCCAGCATCGCGGAACCGGTGAGGACGGTCATCGTGAGCAGGCCCACGCGCCAGCTGGTGGTGCGGTCGGTGGTCGACGCGACGGTGTAGAGGGCGATCACCGCGGACATCGCGACCGGGGCACGGGGGTCGGCGGTGACCGACTCGACGAGGGAGGCGGTGCCGGTGAACGCGAGCACCTTCATGGGGGCGCGGCGGCGGAGGACGAGCGCGGCGGCGCCGAGCACCATGAGGACCAGGCTGAGGGGGTCGGGGGTGCGGGCGGTCCAGGCGCCGCGGTCCTGCCCGTGGGGGTCGACGAAGGAGGCGCCCAGCATGCACAGGAGGACGGCTGCGGCGAGGGCGACGTCCAGTGCGAGGGGGTGCGCTTTGAGGTGGCTCCGGGCGTGTTGGAGCGGGGTCACGTCTGTCAAGGTAGCTCACCTGGGCGTCGCTGGGGACTGCCGTCCCCAGACCCCTGCTCCGGCCCTGAACGGGCCTTGTCCTCAACCGCCGGACGGGCTGAAGAGCACCATCTCACCCCGGGATCAAGCCGTCGTCGCCCAACAGCTCACGGACCTGCTCCAGCGTCGCCTCCGGTGTCGGGAGGATGAGGTCCGACGGTTCCAGGGAGTCGTCGGGCAGCGGTTCGCCCAGTTCGCGGACCTTTGCCAGGAGGGCTTGGAAAGTGCGGCGGAAGCCGGGGCCGTCGCCCAGCTCCATTTCCGCCAGGAGTACGTCGTCCAGCTTGTTCAGTTCGGTGAGGTGGCCGTCCGCCAGCCTCACCTGGCCCTCCCCCATGATCCGTACGATCATGTCGCCCTCCTCAGGCGTGGCCCACTGCGTGAGAACTACTGCTTGTCGAAACGCGGGGTGTCCGTCGGCTGCTGCGACGGGGACTGCTGCCGGCCGTTGCCGCCCTCGATGGCCTGCTGTCCCGACGACGAGCCGCCGGCCAGCTCCGCCTTCATGCGCTGCAGTTCCAGCTCCACATCCGTACCACCGGAGAGCCGGTCCAGCTCGGCCTGGATGTCGTCCTTCGCCATGCCCGTGGGGTCGTCGAGGGCGCCCGAGGCGAGCAGTTCGTCGATCGCGCCGGCGCGTGCCTGGAGCTGTGCCGTCTTGTCCTCGGCCCGCTGGATCGCCAGGCCCACGTCGCCCATCTCCTCGGAGATGCCGGTGAACGCCTCGCCGATCCGGGTCTGCGCCTGGGCGGCGGTGTACGTCGCCTTGATCGTCTCCTTCTTGGTGCGGAAGGCGTCGACCTTGGCCTGGAGGCGCTGCGCCGCGAGGGTGAGCTTCTCCTCCTCGCCCTGGAGGGTCTGGTGCTGTGTCTCCAGGTCCGTCACCTGCTGCTGCAGGGCGGCCCGGCGCGAGAGCGCCTCGCGGGCCAGGTCCTCGCGGCCCAGCGCGAGCGCCTTGCGGCCCTGGTCCTCCAGGGTGGAGGACTGCTTGTTCAGCTGGGCGAGCTGCAGCTCCAGGCGCTTGCGGCTGGTCGCCACGTCGGCGACACCGCGGCGCACCTTCTGGAGCAGCTCCAGCTGCTTCTGGTACGAGTAGTCGAGGGTTTCGCGCGGGTCCTCGGCCCGGTCAAGGGCCTTGTTCGCCTTCGCGCGGAAGATCATCCCCATACGCTTCATGACACCGCTCATGGGCTTCGCGCGCCCCCTTCTGACGGAACTCCAGCTCCAGCACCTGCAACAGGGCCAACACCAACAGTACGGGCCCTGCCTCTATTACCGCACTGTTCCGGGCCCGATGCGCTCATCCCCAAGGACGACTGCGATCTGTCCCACTCCGGCGTAGGGAGTAGGTGACCCCCTACTGCCTGTCTTTTCAGACGACCGGTGTTGCCGGATCGTTCCCCACTGGGCTGGGGTCCATGCCCCGATACCCCTTACCCTTGGGTTTTGTGTTCCGTAGCCGTGCCAACGAAGAGAAGGCCCCCGCCGACAAGGCGCCGGTGACCGACTCCAAGCAGATCCGTGACCCGCAGGCCCCGAAGGGCAGGCCCACTCCGAAGCGGAGCGAGGCCCAGTCCCAGCGGCGCAGCGTGGCCAATACGCCGAAGACGCGCAAGGAGGGCGCCAAGCGGCAGCGCGACGAGCGCCGCGCCGCGATGGAGCGTCAGCGCCAGGCACTCGCCAGCGGGGACGAGCGTTACCTCCCCGCCCGTGACAAGGGCCCGGTGCGCCGTTTCGCGCGCGACTTCATCGACTCGCGCTTCAGCGTCGCCGAGTTCTTCCTGCCGATGGCCGTGATCATCCTCGTGCTGAGCATGGTGCGGGTGGGCGCGCTGCAGAGCATCGCGCTGCTGCTGTGGCTCTTCGTGATCGTGCTGATCATCGTCGACTCGGTCTTCATCGCGCTGCGCCTGAAGAAGCAGCTGGCCGCGCGCTACCCGAACGAGCGGACGAAGGGCGCGGTCGCCTACGCGCTGATGCGCTCTCTCCAGATGCGTCGACTCCGGCTGCCGAAGCCGCAGGTCAAGCGCGGAGAGCGGCCCTGAGCACGACGTCGTTCTCCGGGGGCGCGGCGGATGCCTGGCTGCACAAGCTGGGCGGGCTGCGGAATGTCGTACGGCAGGAGCTGGTGGCCCGGCAGCTCGACGAGCAGATAGCCGGGCGCTTCCCGGTCGGGCAGCGGCTGCGGGTGCTCGACGTCGGTATGGGCCAGGGCACGCAGGCGTTGCGGCTGGCGCGGGCCGGCCATCAGGTCACCGGTGTCGAGAAGGACCCGACGATGCTCGGAGCGGCCCGGGAGGCGCTGGCCGCCGAGCCGGAGGGCATCCGTGACCGGGTGCGGCTCCTCGAGAGCGACGGCCGTGACACCGGGGTGCACTTTCTGCCGGGCAGCTTCGATGTGGTGCTCTGCCATGGCGTACTGATGTACGTCGAACTGCCGGACGCGCTGCTGGCGGGGCTGGCGCGGATGCTGGCTCCGGGCGGGCTGCTGTCCCTGCTGGTGCGCAACGGCGACGCGCTGGCGATGCGGGCGGGGCTTGCCGGGGACTGGGCGGGGGCGCTGGGCGCCTTCGACGCCGACTCCTATGTCAACCGGCTCGGTCTCGAAGTGCGGGCGGACCGGCTGTCCGCGCTGACCGGGACGCTGGCGGGGATCGGGGCGCCGTTGCACGCGTGGTACGGGGTGCGGGTGTTTACGGACACGGCGTCCGATGAGGCGGATGTTCCCTCTGACCTGGACGCGTTGTTGGCGGTTGAGGAGCGGGCGGGGCGGACGGATCCTTACCGGCAGGTGGCTGCGTTGTTGCACTTGTGCGGGGTTCGGGGCTGAGCGGTGTTCGTTGGCTGCGGGCCGGGGGGCTTGTCGCGCAGTTCCCCGCGCCCCTGAAAAGGCCGTTGTCGGCGCCCCTCAGGGGCGCCGACAACGGCCTTTTTCGTTACGCCTCCTGGGCTTCTTTCAGGCTCATGGGGCCGTAGATCTTCGTGGTGTCCTCGAACAGGTGTACCTGGTCGGCGCCGCCTGCGAGGAGGTCCTTCCAGTACTCGCCGATCCAGGACTCGGCGTCCCCCTGCGTCGTGAACTCCTCGGGCTCCACCGCGGGCTGGACCTCCGTCCCGTCGGCCTTCTCGAACCGCCACGTCCATGCCGCCATGTACGCCTCCAAGATATGAACCGCTGCAGACCAGGAGCCGGATCTTGATCCGGCTCCTGCCCCCGAGCCTAGCCGGACGCGCAAGACCTGCGTGGACACGCGAAAATCAGCCTCGTGGAACTCACTCTGCTCGGTACCGGTGCCCCCGCGGGTCTTCCCCGCCCCGACTGCGCGTGCGCGGCCTGTGCCCGCGCGCTCGGTGTGCACGCGCGTGCGGCCACCGCGCTGCTCGTGGACGGCACGCTGCTGCTCGACCTCACCCCCGGCGCCGTACTCGCGGCGGCGCGCGCCGGGCATTCGCTGGGCGGCGTACGGCAGGTGCTGCTCTCGCATCCGCACGACGGGCCGGCCGTCGAGGTGCCGGCGGAGCTCCCGCCGCCCGGACGGGTCCCGGACGGGCGGGAGTTGGCGCTGCTGACCGGGCACCGGGTGCGCGCGGTACCGATGGACGCGCCGGGTACGGGGTACGCGGTGACCGGTCCCGACGGGCAGCGGCTGCTGTATCTGCCGCCGGGCGCGGCGCCGGCCGGGCTCGACGAGAACGGTCCCGCGTACGACATGGTCCTCGCGGACGTCGTCGGGCGCCCGGACGCCCTGGCCCGGCTGCGGGCGGTGGGGGCGCTGGGGCCGGCCACGGATGTCGTCGCCGTCCACCTGGACCATGACGTGCCCCCGGGCGCCGAGTTGCGGCGCCGGCTCGCGGCGGCGGGCGCGCGGGCGGTGCCGGACGGTACGACGTTGACGGTCGGCGTCTATGAGGACGTACCGGATGTGCCGCGCAGGACGCTGGTGCTGGGCGGCGCCCGGTCCGGGAAGTCGGTGGAGGCGGAACGGCGGCTGGAGGCGTTCCCGGACGTGCTGTACGTGGCCACGGGCGGGACGCGCGGCGGGGACGGGGAGTGGGCGGCGCGGGTGCACGCGCACCGGGAACGGCGGCCGGGGTCGTGGCGTACCGCCGAGACGTGCGACCTCGTACCGCTGCTGAAGGAGGAGGGGGCGCCGCTGCTGATCGACTGTCTGTCGCTGTGGCTGACGGATGCGATGGATCAGGTGGGGGCGTGGGACGACGCGGAGTGGGCCGGGGGCGGGGAACGGGAGTTGCGGCGGCGGGTACGGGAGTTGACGGCGGCGGTTCGTTCGACGCGGCGGACCGTGGTGGCCGTGTCGAACGAGGTGGGGTCGGGGATCGTGCCGGCGACTGCGTCCGGGCGGCGGTACCGGGATGAGTTGGGGCGGCTGAACTCGGGGTTCGGGGCGGAGTGTGAGCAGGTGTTGTTGGTGGTGGCGGGGCAGGCGGTTGTGTTGCGGGGGTGAGGGGTTGTTTGTCGGGTGCGGGCCGGTGGGGGCTGATCGCGCAGTTCCCCGCGCCCCTGAAGACGCCCCAGCTGGGCGGGCTTTCAAGGGGCGCGGGGAACTGCGCGACAAGCCCCCACCGGGCCGCAGCTCAATAACCGGCCCCCCGCTCCGCGGCAAAACCCATCCTCGCGATGATTCGGTACGCGCGGCGGTCCGTCGTGACGATCTCGCAGTGCTGGGACTCCAGTTCCGCCACCAGGTTGGCCGGCGGCATCAGGTGGAGGTGGCGGGGCTGGGCGTACCAGGGCCACCACTTGCCCAGCAGGGTGCCGAACGCGCGGTGCGGGTCCGAGAGTTCGATGAGCAGGTGGCCGCCGGGGCGCAGGGCCCGCAGGGCGGCGCGGAGTTCCGCGCGGGGGTCCGGGGTGTGTTCCAGGTGGTGGAACATGCTGACGACGTCGTAACGGGCGTGCAGCCGGTTGACGATCGCCTCGTCGGTGAGGCGGCCCCGGTATGCCTCCTCGATATGGCCGGAGGCACGGGCCTTCTGGACATGGCGGGTGGTGTCCACGCCGTCGAAGGCCGTGTACGGGAAGTAGCGCTTCGCCGCCGCCGGGAAGGCGCCCTCTCCCGTCCCCACGTCGAGCCAGCTCTCCGGTTCCGGGAAGGGGAGCATCGCGCGGGCCGCCGCACGGTGGCGGCGGGGCGGGACCGGGTGGGGGGCCGCCTCGGGCAGGTCACGGTGGTAGAAGGCGAGGGCCTCCGCGGTGAGGCGGGGGTTCTGGAAGGCGTGGCCGCAGTCGCGGCACTCGTCGACGACGAAGGTGCCCTGGCCGTGCCGCCCGCGCTGTCGCAGGTCCGGTGCGCGCAGGCGGGTGCGCAGCCGCCTGGAGCCGCACCAGGGGCAGTCGTCGCGGCGCGGTTCGTGGAACCCGTCGGTCCCGGTCTCCTGTGGGACGGTCGTCTTGGGGGCGGCGGGCATGGGCGGCTCCTGCCGAGGAGGGGCTACGACATTGCGTGTCAAAACGTTACGTAGGGGAACGTGATCCCGGGCGCAATGACATGGCTCCCAGGTGACGGCACCGTGTTCGATGGCTGCCGGTACTGTTCGGCGAATGAGCTCGCTTAATCTCGACGACTTCACCGATCTGATCGAGCGCCCCGACGGCGGGATCCGCCGCGACGCGGAGGCGCGCCGGGAGCGCCAGATCGTGCCGCCCGGGTCGCTCGGGCGCCTCGACGACCTGGGTGAGTGGCTGGCGGCGGCGCAGTCCTCCGTGCCGGTACGGCCGGTCGAGCGGCCGCGTGTCGTGCTGTTCGCGGGGGATCACGGGATCGCCGGGCTGGGTGTGTCGGCGCGCCCCGCCGGCAGCGCCGAGCAGTCCGTGCGGGCCGTGCTGGACGGCTCCAGCCCCGTCGCCGTGCTCGCCCGCCGGCTCGGGGTGCCCGTACGGGTCGTCGACATGGCCCTGGACTGCGACCCGGACGCGC
Organism: Streptomyces sp. NPDC047042; assembly: GCF_040644035.1. Taxonomy (NCBI): domain Bacteria; kingdom Bacillati; phylum Actinomycetota; class Actinomycetes; order Kitasatosporales; family Streptomycetaceae; genus Streptomyces; species Streptomyces sp. NPDC047042. Next base: position 22,080 of record NZ_JBEYVP010000070.1, read on the forward strand.
TGCCCGACTCGGTCGCGGGGCACCGGACCCGGCGCGGCAGCGGGCGGATCGACATCGAGGACGCGCTGACCACCGAGGAGGCGGAGGCCGCCTTCCTGGCCGGGGTCGCCGTGGCCGACGAGGAGGCCGACTCCGGTACGGATCTGGTGGTGCTCGGTGATGTGAGCGTGGGCGGGACCACGGCCGCGTCGGTGCTGGTGGCCGCGCTCTGCGGGACGGACGCGTCCGTCGTCACCGGTCGGGGCGGGCTGCCGATCGACGATCTGGCGTGGATGCGCAAGTGCGCCGCGATCCGTGACTCGCTGCGGCGGGCCCGGCCGGTGCTCGGGGACCAGTTGCAGCTGCTGGCCACGGTGGGCGGCGCCGACCTCGCCGCGATGACCGGGTTTCTGCTGCAGAGCGCGGTGCGCAAGATGCCGGTGATCCTGGACGGCGTGGTGTCGGCGGCCTGTGCGCTGGTCGCGCAGCGGGTCGCCTTCCGGGCGCCAGACTGGTGGCTCGCCGGACACAACAGCGGGGAGCCGGCCCAGGCGAAGGCGCTGGACCGGATGGCACTGGAGCCGCTGCTCGACCACGGGGTGACCGTCGGCGAGGGCGCCGGGGCGCTCCTTGCCCTGCCTCTGGTCCAGGCCGCGGCGGCCCTGGCGGCGGAGCTGCCGGAGGTGCCGGAGGCGGAGAAGGAGCCGGAGAAGGAGCCGGAGACGGCTCCCGAGGAGACAGAGGCTCTCTGACCGGACGGGCACAGCGGACACATGGGGCATGCCTCACAACATGCCCCATATGATCGCTCTCCATGGGAGATGCCCGGCTCACGCCGAATGTTCAGCGACGTCCCAGTACCCCCGCCTCGCGGCGAGCCTCCGCGTTCGCCGTCTGGTATCTGCGGGTCGTCACCTTCGTCAACCTCCTCAGCGCGGTGTGGGTCTCCTTCGGGAACGACGTGCGGCGGCACAACGAGGAGAACTTCTTCACCCCGTATCTGCTGACCGCCGGCTTCGCCTCCGGGGTGTTCACGATGTTCCTCGCGATCACCATGCGGCGCCGCAAACGGGCCGCCTGGATCCTGAACTTCGTGATCAGCACGCTGTTCCTGCTGCTGTTCGCGTTCGCCATGTTCTTCGCGGACATCCGTCAGCACGCCCAGAACTGGATCTCCCTCGTCCTGACCGCCGCCTTCGTCGCCGCGCTCGTGGTGGGCCGGCGGGAGTTCTACGCCAAGGGCGACCGGTCCAACCCGCGGCTCGCCGCCGCCGTCGCGGTCGGCGGGCTGCTCGTCTGCTCGCTGTTCGCCGCGCTCCTGGTCACCGTCGCCAACCAGGCCGACGACAGCCACCGTTCGACGTTCCTGGAGCGCTGGAGCTACGGCACGATGCGGCTGATCTCCGTCGCCGCCGACGACTCGGGCTTCGCGGGGATCTCCACACCCAACTGGGTCGATGTCGTCATCAACGTCATCAGTACGCTGCTGATCCTCGCCGTCTTCTACGCCGCCTTCCGCTCCCGTCGTGCCGTCGACCCGCTCACCGAGGACGACGAGACCAGGCTGCGCGCCCTGCTCGACCGCAACGGCGACCGCGACTCCCTCGGCTACTTCGCCCTGCGCCGCGAGAAGAGCGTCGTGTGGTCGCCCACCGGCAAGGCGGCCGTCGCGTACCGCGTCGTGGGCGGGGTGTCCCTGGCGGCCGGTGATCCGATCGGCGACCCGGAGGCGTGGCCCGGCGCCATCGAACCGTGGCTCGCCGAGGCCCGCGCCCATGGCTGGATCCCGGCTGTGATGGGGGCGGGCGAGGAGGCCGGGACGGTGTACGCGCGGCACGGCCTCGACGCCCTGGAGCTCGGCGACGAGGCGCTGGTCGAGACCGCCGAGTTCACGCTCGAGGGCCGGGCCATGCGAACCGTCCGGCAGGCCTACAACCGGGTCAAGCGGGCCGGGTACAGCGTGCGCATCCGACGGCACGCGGACATCCCGGGCGAGGAGATGGCGTACCTCCTCCAGCGCGCCGACGACTGGCGGGACGGCGCCACCGAGCGCGGGTTCAGCATGGCGCTCGGGCGGCTCGGCGACCCGGGCGACGGGCAGTGCGTGATGCTCGAGTGCTCGGACGGCGAAGGCCGGTTGAGAGCGGTGCTCTCCTTCGTGCCCTGGGGGCCGCACGGCCTCTCGCTCGACCTCATGCGACGCGACCGTGACTCCGACAACGGGCTGATGGAGTTCATGGTGATCGAACTTCTCCAGCGCGCCCAGGAGATCGGAATCACTCAGGTCTCACTCAACTTCGCGATGTTCCGTTCCGTCTTCGAACGTGGCGGGCGCATCGGCGCGGGGCCGGTACTGAGGCTGTGGCGCTCGCTGCTCAGTTTCTTCTCCCGCTGGTGGCAGATCGAGTCGCTGTACCGCGCCAACGCGAAGTACCGGCCCATCTGGGAGCCCCGGTTCCTGCTCTTCGAGAAGAGCGCGGACCTGCCGCGCATCGGTGTCGCCGCGGCACGCGCGGAGGGCTTCCTGGAGGCGCCGGGACTGCCGAAGTGGCTGCACCGCAGGCACCTCGAGTCGAAGAGATGAGCACGAGAGGTACGGAAGCACGGGGATGAGGGCCACACGATGAGCACGGTCGTCCGCTGGGCCCGCGCCGAATGGGGACGGCTGTACGTCGCCGTACGCGAGCCCCTGCTCCGGCGGCGATGGCGGGCGCTGCCCATGACGCTCGGAGTCGTGTGTCTGACCGCGCTCGTGCAGCTCACGCAGATCCACGCGGGGCATCAGGGGTACCGGTTCGTGCAGAACATCGGCGGTGTCCGCGCCGAGGACCCGCTGTGGCTCGCCCTGCTGCGCACCCCGCTCTCCCTCTTCGTGCCCGCCCCCGACCTGCCGGTGTGGGGCGCCCTGGCACAGATCCTGGTCGTCTTCGGCCTCGCCGAGATCTGCCTCGGCTGGTGGCGCACCCTCACGATCGCCTACGTCGCCACCCTCGCCGGCACGCTCTACGCGCGCGTGGGCATCGCCGTGGGCCCGGCGGGCTTCCTCGGGCTGCCCGGCACGGACGCGCATGTGGTGGACACCGGCCCCTCAGCGGCCGTGGTGGGCCTCGCGGTCTTTCTGGGGTGGCGTTACCGGGCGTACGTGACCGCCGGTGCGGTGATCGTCGCGATGGTGGTGGAGGTGGTCGTCAAGGACAACCTCGCGGGCAAGGAGCATCTGGCGGCGATCGTCGCCGTACTCGTCCTGTGCGCGGGTTCGGCGCTGCGTCACCGGCGTACGGCGGGGGCGTCGGCCGGTGTCGGGTCGGGTCTGCCGCCGATCAGGTCCTGGAGACGGCGTCGGGGGCCCGCCCAGCGGCGGTCGTGGCGGTAGGCGCGCAGCATCGAGCGGGCCCGGGCGCGGGCGCGGCGGCCGTAGAAGCGCTTCGCCCAGGGGGAGGCGGGGCGGGCCAGGCGGATCGCGCCGACGAGCGCGACGAGGGGGACGATCACCCCGAAGATCGCCGTGCGGGCCTTGCCCTTGCTCAGGGCGAGGAGTGAGAAGAGGAAGTTGACGCCGACGCTGACCATGGCGCCGCCCCGGCTCTGGATGTCCTCGTCGCTGAGGTCGTTCACCCCGAACGGCACGAAGCCCAGGAGGACCAGGCCGACCAGGGCCGCCGTCAGCACCACCACCTCGACGCTCTGCCGGCCCGCCTCGGTCCAGTAGACGTCGTCGAGGTGCAGGATCAGCGCGAACTCGTCCAGGACCAGTCCGGCGCCCACCCCGAACAGCACCGCGCACACCCCCGCCCCGACCCCGCGCTGTCCGCTGGCCACGGCCCCGAAGCCGCCCACGACGGTCAGTACGACCCCGGGGACGACGTGGTGGATGTGCATCCCGCCCGCCTTGACGTTGCCGAACGGCCCTTTGCCCGCGCGGATCATCCGGGTCACCATCCGGGTGAGGAGAAACGTCAGGACGAAGGCGGCGAGCGCCAGGAGCAGCGGCAGTTTGCCCGGCTCGATGATGTTCCGCTCCAGCCAATGACCCATGCGCGCACTTTATCCAGTTATCGGACTTTATGGCCTGCTCGCCCGCCGCCCGGCCGCCGTCTGCCCGCTGCTGCCCGCCCTGTGCGGCGCGTGACTCGCCGGGTACTCTGCGCCGGTGTCCACGCCTCCGCAGCCCCCCGCCACCTCGATCGACGGTCTCCGGTTCGCCTTCGGCACGCTGACCGTGCTGCCGGTGCCGGTGGCCCGCTGGGACCGGGACGCCGCACGCGGCGGCATGCTGTGGGCGCCCGTGGCCGGTCTGGTCGTCGGGGGGTGCGCCGCCCTGGTCGGTCTGGCGCTGATGTTCCTGGGCGGGGGTGCGCTGCTCGCCGCCGTCGCCTCGGCCGCCGTGCCCGCCGTCCTGACCCGGGGGCTGCATCTCGACGGGCTCGCCGACACCGCCGACGGACTGGGCAGCGGCAAGCCCGCCGAGGACGCGCTGCGCGTCATGAAGCAGTCGGACATCGGCCCGTTCGGGGTGCTCACCCTGCTGTTCGTGCTGCTGGCCCAGGTGGCCGCCCTCGCAGAGGCGTACGGCGACTCCTGGGGCCGGGGCGCGCTCGCCGCCGTCGTCTCGGCGACCGCGGCGCGGGTGGCCCTCACCCTGGCGGCCCGCGCCGGCGTACCGGCCGCCCGGCCCGAGGGGCTGGGGGCGGCGGTCGCCGGTACGGTGCCCGCGCGCTCGGCGGTGCTGGTCGCGGTGCTGGTCACGGTCGTGGCGGCCGGTTTCGGCGCGTTCTTCGGGGCGTTCGACATCGTCCGTACCGCCTTCGCGGTCATCGCGGCCTGCGCCGCCGCCGAACGCCTGCTCCAGCACTGCGGGCGGCGCTTCGGCGGGGTCACCGGCGACGTCTTCGGCGCCCTCGCGGAGACGGCGGCCACGGCCGCGCTGGTCGTGCTCTCACTGCGCTGAGCGTCAGCCCACCGGCACGGCGAACTCTCCCGCACAAAGGCCGAGTTGTCCTCGGGTCCGGCGGCGGCCTCCGGGATGCCGTAAGCCGCCCGTGGGAATGAGCGAAACCGGCCACCGAGCGTAGGCTCGTGCCGAGGGTGCCAACCCTGGTGCCGACAGCCCCTGAGGCCGGATTTAGGGTCGCTTGTCGGGCCTGGTCGACCCATTCCACTCGGCCACAGAAACTTTTCAGACGGAAGCGAGAATTCACCACCGTGACTGCTCTCACTCTCAGCACCGCCGCGGTGCCCGGCCTCCGGGCCGACGCGATCGTCGTCGGTGTCGCCAAGGGCGCCAAGGGCCCGGTCGTCGCACCGGGCGCCGAGGCCGTGGACAAGGCGTACGACGGCAGGCTCGCCGACGTCCTGGGGACTCTCGGCGCCTCCGGTGCCGAGGGCGAGGTGACCAAGCTGCCCGCCCCGGCCGGCTTCAAGGCACCCGTCGTCGTGGCCGTGGGCCTGGGCGCGCTGCCCAAGAAGGACGAGGTCTTCGGCGCCGAGTCGCTGCGCCGGGCCGCCGGTGTGGCCGCCCGTACCCTCGCCGGCGCCAAGAAGGCCGCCTTCGCCCTGCCGATCGAGGACGCCGCCGACGCCGGCGCGATCGGCGAGGGCGCGCTCCTCGGGGCGTACTCCTTCGACGCGTACAAGGAGATCGGCAGGAACGGCAAGGACGCCAAGAACGGCAAGGCGCCGCTCGCCGAGGTCGCCCTGCTCGGCGGCAAGCCGCGCGACGCCGCGTTCAAGGCCGCCGTCGCCCGCGCCACCGCCGTGTCCGAGGAGCTCAACCGCGCCCGCGACCTGATCAACACCCCGCCCAACGACCTCAACCCGGAGGCCTTCGCCGCCGTCGCGCAGGCCGCGGCCGAGGAACACGGCATCGAGGTGGAGGTCCTCGACGTCGAGGCGCTGGAGGAGGGCGGCTACGGCGGCATCCTCGGCGTCGGCGCCGGCTCCGCCGCCGGACCCCGGCTGGTGAAGCTGACGTACACGCACGAGGCGGCGAGCAAGCACCTCGCGTACGTCGGCAAGGGCATCACCTACGACTCGGGCGGTATCTCGCTCAAGCCCGCCGGGCACAACGAGACGATGAAGTGCGACATGAGCGGGGCGGCGGCGGTCTTCGCCGCGGTCGTCGCCGCCGCGCGGCTCGGCCTCGAGGTCAATGTCACCGGCTGGCTGGCGCTCGCCGAGAACATGCCGTCCGGCTCCGCCACCCGTCCCGGTGACGTGCTGCGCATGTACAGCGGCAAGACCGTCGAGGTCCTCAACACCGACGCCGAGGGCCGGCTCGTCCTCGCGGACGCCCTGTGGGCCGCGTCGGCGGAGAAGCCGGACGCGATCGTCGACGTGGCGACGCTGACCGGCGCGATGATGCTGGCGCTGGGCAACCGGACGTACGGGATCATGGCGAACGACGACGCGTTCCGCTCCGCGGTGCACGAGGCGGCGGAGGAGGTCGGGGAGGCGGCGTGGCCGATGCCGCTGCCGGACCATCTGAAGAAGGGGATGGAGTCTCCGACGGCCGATATCGCGAACATGGGTGAGCGGTACGGGGGTGGGCTGGTCGCGGGGCTGTTCCTGCGGGAGTTCGTGGGTGAGGGGATCACCTGGGCGCACCTTGACATCGCGGGGCCCGCGTTCAATGAGGGGGGTCCCTTCGGGTACACGCCCAAGGGGGGTACGGGGACGGCTGTGCGTACGTTGGTGCGGCTGGCTGAGTTGACCGCCGGTGGCGATCTGGGATGAGGGTGCGTTAAGGAGTTTTGAGCGGCGGGACCCCGTGGGCGGGTAGTCCGGGGTCCCGTTTGCGCCTCATAGCTCGGTACCTGATGTGCTTTCGCGGGTGCGGGTGCGTTGTGGTTGATCGCGCAGTTCCCCGCGCCCCTATCGGGTGGGGTGTCTCTCACAGTGGCCCGGCGTCTCGGATGGTGCTGACAAGTGCGAAGATGGGCCTCGGCAGGATGGGGCCCCCACCACAGGGCCGAAGAAAGAGCGGCCGGACACCAGCCGCCGACCGGTCACTGACGACCGGCGTACGGCGCAATGCATGGAGGACGTGACGTGGCGAACGACGCCAGCACCGTTTTCGACCTAGTGATCCTCGGCGGTGGCAGTGGCGGTTACGCCGCGGCGCTGCGCGGGGCCCAGCTGGGCCTGGACGTCGCCCTGATCGAGAAGGACAAGGTCGGCGGCACCTGCCTGCACCGGGGATGCATCCCCACCAAGGCCCTGCTCCACGCGGGCGAGATCGCCGACCAGGCCCGCGAGAGCGAGCAGTTCGGTGTGAAGACCACCTTCGAGGGCATCGACGTCCAGGGCGTCCACAAGTACAAGGACGAGGTCATCTCGGGCCTGTACAAGGGGCTCCAGGGGCTTGTCGCCTCTCGCAAGGTCACCTACATCGAGGGTGAGGGGCGCCTCTCCTCCCCCACCTCCGTCGATGTCAACGGGCAGCGGATCCAGGGCCGCCACGTCCTGCTGGCGACCGGCTCCGTGCCGAAGTCGCTGCCGGGCCTGGAGATCGACGGCAACCGGATCATCTCCTCGGACCACGCCCTCGTCCTGGACCGGGTGCCGCAGTCGGCGATCGTCCTCGGCGGCGGTGTCATCGGCGTCGAGTTCGCGTCCGCGTGGAAGTCCTTCGGTACGGACATCACGATCATCGAGGGCCTCAAGCACCTGGCGCCCCTCGAGGACGAGAACTCCTCCAAGCTTCTTGAGCGCGCGTTCCGCAAGCGCGGCATCAAGTTCAACCTGGGCACCTTCTTCTCGAAGGCCGAGTACACCGCGAACGGTGTCAAGGTCACCCTCGCCGACGGCAAGGAGTTCGAGGCCGAGCTGCTGCTCGTGGCGGTAGGCCGCGGGCCCGTCTCCGCCGGTCTCGGTTACGAGGAGCAGGGCGTCGCGATGGACCGCGGCTATGTCCTGGTCGACGAGTACATGCGGACGAACGTCCCGACCATCTCCGCCGTCGGTGACCTGGTCCCGACGCTCCAGCTCGCGCACGTCGGCTTCGCCGAGGGCATCCTGGTCGCGGAGCGTCTGGCCGGTCTGAAGGCCGTTCCGATCGACTACGACGGTGTCCCCCGGGTGACGTACTGCCACCCCGAGGTCGCCTCCGTGGGCATCACCGAGGCCAAGGCCAAGGAGATCTACGGTGCGGACAAGGTCGTCGCTCTGAAGTACAGCCTGGCGGGCAACGGCAAGAGCAAGATCCTCAAGACCGCGGGCGAGATCAAGCTCGTCCAGGTCAAGGACGGTGCCGTGGTCGGCGTCCACATGGTCGGCGACCGCATGGGCGAGCAGGTCGGCGAAGCCCAGCTGATCTACAACTGGGAGGCGCTGCCCGCCGAGGTCGCGCAGCTCATCCACGCGCACCCGACACAGAACGAGGCTCTCGGTGAGGCCCACCTGGCCCTGGCCGGCAAGCCCCTGCACGCCCACGACTGACCCTCGGTCGACGGACGACGACACAGACTTCCGCAATTTCGTAAGGAGCAACCGAAACCATGGCGGTTTCCGTAACCCTTCCCGCGCTCGGTGAGAGCGTCACCGAGGGCACTGTCACCCGCTGGCTGAAGGCCGAGGGAGAGCGCGTCGAGGCCGACGAGCCGCTGCTCGAGGTGTCGACCGACAAGGTAGACACCGAGATCCCCTCGCCCGTGTCCGGCGTACTGGCGTCCATCAAGGTCGCCGAGGACGAGACCGTTGAGGTCGGCGCCGAGCTGGCCCTCATCGACGACGGCAGCGGCGCCCCCGCCGCCGCCCCGGCCCCGGCCGCCGCCGAGGTGGCCCCGCCGGCCCCCGAGCCGGCTCCGCAGGCCCAGCCCTCCACCGAGCAGGCGGCTCCGGCCCCGGCTCCCACCCCGGAGGCCACCTCCGGCGGCAGCTCCGCCGCGGGTACGGACGTCGTCCTGCCCGCGCTCGGCGAGTCCGTCACCGAGGGCACCGTCACCCGCTGGCTGAAGGAGGTCGGCGAGGAGGTCGCGGAGGACGAGCCCCTGCTCGAGGTCTCCACGGACAAGGTCGACACCGAGATCCCGGCGCCCACCTCCGGTGTGCTCCTGGAGATCGTGGTCGGCGAGGACGAGACCGCCGAGGTCGGCGCCAAGCTGGCCGTGATCGGCGCCCCGGGTGCCGCTCCGGCGGCTGCCCCGGCCCCCGCCGCCCCGGCTCCGGCGCCCGCCGCCGCTGGCCCGGCGCCC
>NZ_JBEYVP010000071.1:0-31030 GCF_040644035.1 Streptomyces sp. NPDC047042
CCTCGGGGGCGCTGCCCCCGAACCCCCGCTCCTCAAACGCCGGAGGGGCTAATTTTCAGCCCGTCCGGCGTTTGAGGACGAGGCCCTTTCAGGGCCGAAAGCGGGGGTCTGGGGGCGGCAGCCCCCAGGGATGGGACGGGTAAGGGCGGCGGGGCGACCACTCCTTCGGCCCACCCCGCCCCGCGAAGGACCCCGCAGGCGCAGGCCTGCCGGCACGCGTACCCTGCGCTACCACTTCGGCGGACTGGCCAGCAGCCGCGCGAGGACATCGTCCAGTACCCGAGCCGTCGCCGGAACATCGAGCTGCGAGTTGTCGATGATCGGAAGCCCCGAGCCGTACCAGCCCGCCATCCGCCCATGGATGCGGGCAACCTCCTCGTCCGTGAGCCGCCGGTTGCCGGACCGCTCGGCGTTGCGCTCGAGGACGACCTCCAGACCGGGCAGCAGCACGACCGGAAGCAGACCGGGCCCCACATGCCGCTTCCAGCCGCCGAGGCCGACAACCGGACGGTCGGGGAACACCGCGTCGTCGAGGATGCACGAGATGCCGTTGGCCAGGAAGTTCCGCGCGGCGAAGCCGCAGGTGCGACGGGCGAGGCGGTACTGCGCCTCCGAGTGGTCGTTCCACCCCGACTGCGGGTCGGCGAATCCCGAGCGGACCCATTCCCGTACGTCGTCGAGGCTGATGTGCGCGGTGGGCACCCGGCGATGGTCCGCCCAGTACTTCGCGACGCTCGTCTTCCCTGCGCCGGCGGGGCCGATCAGCAGCACGGCGAGGGGCGCGGCGGCGGGGTCGACGGGCCCGGCGGCGGACGGCGGACCCGGCGTCGGGACGAAGTCGCCCTGGGGCAGCTGTACATGGCCGGTGGTGTCGTGCGCGGGCGGCACCGGCACATGCTGCGGGACGGGGGCATGCTGCGGCACGGGAGCGTGCTGTGGGACAGGCGGATGCTGCGGCGCCTGCGGACCCGGCCCGGATGGTGCTCCCCCGGTGTAGACCGGTGGCGGCGGGTGCGCGCCCGGGTGTTGCTGCCCCGCGTGCGGGGCGGCCGACGACCAGTCGGCGCCCGGTCCTTGCCCCGGCTGGTGGGGCGGCGGCAGCGGAGACCCCACTGCGTGCTGCATCCGGTGCCACTCCATCTCGTACAGGCGATTCGCGCTGGCCGACGGGGCACGGACCCCGCTCGCCAGTGAACGGTACCGTCCCGGGCCGTCGTTTGGTGAACGGCCCGGGACGGCCCGAAGTGCCCGTCGCCACAGGCGAATCGGGCCAAGCGCCCGAGCGGGGAGCTACTCCCCCACTTCGCCGTAGGCGGCGAGGAGAACGGCCGGATCGGGGCCTTCCAGGACGGTCGGCTTGGCCAGTCCGTCGAGGACGATGAAGCGCAGCAGGTTGCCCCGCGACTTCTTGTCGACCTTCATCGTCTCCAGCAGCTTGGGCCACTGGTCGTAGCGGTAGTGCAGCGGCAGGCCGACGGATTCCAGGACCGTACGGTGGCGGTCGGCCGTCGCGTCGTCCAACCGCCCGGCCAGGCGCCCCAGTTCGGCCGCGAAGTGCATACCGACGGACACCGCCGCGCCGTGCCGCCACTGGTAGCGCTCGTTCTTCTCGATGGCGTGGGCCAGTGTGTGCCCGTAGTTGAGGATCTCGCGCAGACCCGACTCCTTCAGGTCCGAGGAGACGACCTCCGCCTTCACCTTGATCGACCGCTCGATCAGCTCGGCGGTGTGCGGACCGGCCGGAGTGCGGGCGGCCTGCGGGTCGGACTCGATCAGCTCCAGGATCACCGGGTCGGCGATGAAACCGGCCTTGATGATCTCCGCGAGCCCCGACACGTAGTCGTTGACCGGAAGCGAGTCCAGCGCGGCCAGGTCGCACAGCACCCCGGCCGGCGGGTGGAAGGCGCCGACCAGGTTCTTGCCCTCGGCCGTGTTGATGCCGGTCTTGCCGCCGACCGCCGCGTCCACCATCGCCAGCACCGTCGTCGGGATCGCGATCCAGCGCACCCCGCGCAGCCAGGTCGCCGCCACGAACCCGGCCAGGTCGGTGGTCGCCCCGCCCCCGACGCCCACGATGACGTCGGTACGCGTGAAACCGGACTGACCGAGCGCCTTCCAGCAGTACGCGGCCACCTCCGCCGTCTTGGCCTCCTCCGCGTTCGGCACCTGAATGGCCACCGTCTCGAAGCCCTGACCCGCCAGGTCGGCGCGCAACGCCTCGCCCGTCTCGGCCAGCGCCTCGGGGTGGATCACCGCCACCCGCTGCGCGTTGGACCCGATCAGTCCACCCAGCTCCTCCAGGAGCTGGCGGCCGATCAGGACCTCGTACGGCTCGCTGCCCGCCGTGCCGCCGACCTGGATCCGCGTCACTGCCTCGCTGCTCATGCTGACTTCAACTCCAGTGCGTCCAGGACGGCTTGGGTGACCTCTTCGGGCGTACGGCCGTCGGTGGCGACGACCGCGTCCGCGACCTCCGTGTACAGGTGGCGGCGGGCCTCCATCAGCTCACGCCACTGCCGGCGCGGATTGACCGCCAGCAGTGGACGGGCCGCGTTCAGGCCGGTGCGCTGGACCGCTTCCTCCACGTCCATCGAGAGGTACACGACCCGGTGTCCCGCCAGCAGCTCGCGGGTGTCCTCGTCGAGGATCGAGCCGCCGCCGAGGGCGAGTACGCCGTCGTGCTCGGCCAGCGCCCGCCGCACCGCCTGCTTCTCGATCGCCCGGAAGGCCGGCTCGCCCTCGTCGACGAAGATGTCGGCGATCGTGCGGCCCTGCTCGGCCACGATGTCGTCGTCCGTGTCCCGGTACGCACAGTCGAGGCGTTCGGCCAGCAACCGTCCGACGGTGGACTTGCCGACGCCCATCGGCCCGACCAGCACAATCTGCACCGCGCTCACCGGACGATCAGGTGTTCGAGGTAGGACTCCACGTTGCGGCGCGTCTCGGGCACGCTGTCGCCGCCGAACTTCTCCACCACCGCGTCGGCCAGAACAAGGGCCACCATCGCCTCGGCCACGATGCCCGCCGCCGGGACCGCACACACGTCCGAGCGCTGGTGATGCGCCTGCGTCGCCTCACCGGTCACCACATCCACGGTCTGCAGGGCACGCGGAACGGTCGCGATCGGCTTCATCGCCGCCCGCACCCGCAACAGCTCACCCGTGGACAGACCGCCCTCGGTACCACCGGAACGGCCGGTCGCACGCCGGATGCCGTCGTCGGTGGCAAGGATCTCGTCGTGCGCCTTCGAACCCGGCACACGCGCCAGGTCGAAACCGTCACCGACCTCGACACCCTTGATGGCCTGGATACCCATCAACGCGGCGGCCAGCCGCGCGTCCAGACGCCGGTCCCAGTGCACGTGCGAGCCCAGACCCACCGGCACGCCGTACGCCAGCACCTCCACCACACCGCCCAGCGTGTCGCCGTCCTTGTGGGCCTGGTCGATCTCCGCGACCATCGCCTTCGACGCGTCAGCGTCCAGGCACCGCACCGGGTCCGCGTCCAGCCTCTCCACATCCGAGGGCCTGGGGTAGACACCGTAGGGCGCCTTCGCCGCCGCCAGTTCCACGACGTGCGAGACGATCTCGATCCCCGCCGCCTCCTTCAGGAACGAACGGGCCACCGCACCCAGCGCGACCCGCGCCGCCGTCTCCCGCGCGGAAGCACGCTCCAGGACCGGACGGGCCTCCTCGAAACCGTACTTCTGCATCCCCGCGAGGTCGGCGTGACCAGGACGGGGACGGGTCAAGGGCGCGTTACGGGCGAGTCCGGCCAGGATCTCCGGATCCACCGGATCGGCCGCCATCACCTGCTCCCACTTCGGCCACTCCGTGTTGCCGACCATCACCGCGACCGGCGAACCCATCGACAACCCGTGCCGCACACCACCGAGGAACGTGATCTCGTCCCGCTCGAACTTCATCCGGGCACCGCGCCCATAGCCCAGCCGCCGCCGCGCCAGGTGGTCCGCCACCAGCTCCGTGGTGACCGGCACGCCGGCCGGAAGACCCTCCAACGTCGCGACAAGAGCGGGACCGTGGGACTCCCCCGCGGTCAACCAGCGCAACCTGCTCAACGGTGCTCCTCATACTCGCGCCCTGGTGCTGCCTGCGTACGCGCGTCCTCGCGTACGGCGTCGGCGTGACCGGGTGCGCGGCCCAGGCCCGCCACCTTCCGATCCTCCCACGTCCGGGCCGAATACCTGATCGGCGGTCCAGCCACCGGACGCGGCGTGGTGTCGGGTCAGCGGTCGGCGAGTGCCTTCTCGCCGGCCCTGCGCATGGCGCCCAACGGGGCCGGGACGCAGCCGGTCATCTGTTCCACCTGGAGCACCGCCTGGTGCACGAGCAGGTCGAGTCCGCTGACGACCGCGCCGCCGTACGCCGACCAGCGGGCCGCCAGGTCGGTCGGCCAGGGGTGGTAGAGCACGTCGAAGAGGGTCGCGGGCCGTTCCGGGACCGCGTGGGACAGCTCGTCCGTCGCGCCGGCCGGGGTGGTGGCGATCACCAGCGGGGCGTGCAGCGCGTGGGCCGCGTCCGCCCAGTCCGCCGTACGGACCTCGATGTCGAGGCGCTCGCCCCACTGCCTCATCTCGGCGCCCCGGGCCTCGCTGCGGACGTAGACGACGACCTCGCCGGTGCAGATCCGGGTGAGCGCGGCCAGGGCGGAGGAGGCGGTGGCTCCGGCGCCGAGGATCGCGGCGGAGTCGACCTGTTCGATGCCGTGCTCGCGCAGGGCGCCCACGATCCCGGGGATGTCGGTGTTGTCGCCGACGCGCCTGCCGTCGGCTTCGAACACGACGGTGTTGACGGCCTCCACCGACGCGGCCGTCTCGCTGACCTCGTCGAGCAGCGGGATGACGGCCCGCTTCAGGGGCATCGTGAGCGAGAGTCCCGCCCACTCCCGCCCGAGGCCGCCCAGGAACTCCGCCAGCCCCGACTCGTCGACCTCGAAGCGGTCGTACGTCCAGCCGGTGAGCCCCAGTGCCTCGTAGGCGGCTCGGTGCAGTACCGGGGAGAGGGAGTGCGCGATGGGAGAACCGAGCACGGCTGCCCGGCGGGTGTCAGCCGCTCTTTCTTGCATCGAACTTTTCCTTGAGCTTGAGGAATGCGTCGTGCGTCTTGGCGAACTCGGTCTTGCTCACGCCGTCGGTCGCCACGAAGTAGTACCAGCCGTCGTGGGTCGGATTCAGTGCCGCCTTCATCGCCACATCGCCCGGGTTTCCGATGGGGCCGGGCGGCAGACCCTTGTTGGTGTACGTGTTGTACGGGTCCTTGTTGCCCTTGATCTCCGACTCACTAATGTCGATATTGCTCTGGTTCTTCGCATAGTTGTAGGTGGAGTCGAATTGCACGGCCCCATAGGTCTCGGGGTTCGAGTAATCGATACGGTTGTAGACAACTTCCGCCATCTTGCGGTAGTCGTCGCTTGTCTTGCCCTCGGCCTCCACGAGGCTCGCAACCGTGAGGACCTGCAACGGGCCGTCGAGCTTGAGCTCCTTGGCCTTCGCTTCGAGGTTGAGCGAGGCGTACTTGGCGGTGGCCGCCGCGACCATTTCCTTCAGGACTTCCGCGGGTTTCATCCCCTTGGCGGCCGGATAGGTCGTCGGGTAAAGGAAACCTTCGAGCGGGTCCTTGATGTCCTTGTTGTCGTTCGCCCAGTCCGGCAGGCCGAAACTCTTGTAGTCCTTCTTGGCGACCCTCGCGGTGGTACCCGCGGGAAGCCCGAGTTTCTCGTCGATGGCCTTGTAGACCGTCGCATTGCGCTGCCCGGGAGCGACGATCATATTGTTCTGGCTCTTGGGATCGAGCATCAGCGCGACGGCACTCTTGGCGGACATCTCCTTGTTCAGGACATAGACACCGGCCTGGATCTTTTTCCCGTCCGGATTGTTCGCCTGCGCGGTGACAAAGGCGTCGACACTCGCGATGACACCTTTCTCCTTCAGCGCCTGCGCGATCTCGTAGCCGCCCGCGCCCTTGGCGATCTCGACGGTCACCGTCGCGCTCGTGCCGTCGCCGGTGAAGTCCGGAGGAGCGCCGAAACGATTTTGGTAGAACTGGTACCCGAAATATCCGATTCCGGCGATGCCGCCACCGAACACCAGGACGACGATCAGGCAGGCGGTTCCGCTGCGGCCCTTCTTGCTCTTGCCGCCCTTACCGCCCTTCTCGCTCTTGTCGCCCTTGCCGCCGTCCCGGCCCTTCCGTGAGCCACGATCCCGGCGACCCTCCGCCTCGTCGCCGGGCTCGTCGTCATCGTCGCCGCCCGCGAAGAAGGCGTGCTCACCCTGGTCGGGACCCGGGTCCCAGCCGGTCTGTGGCTCCGGTTCCGGATCCGGCTGGGGCTCCGGCTCCGCACGGCGCCTGGCCGGCGGCTCCGGCGGCGGATACGCGTCGGGGGTGCCGTAGTAGTCGGGCTGCTGCTGGCCGCCGTACGCGGCGGCAGCCTGCTGGGCGTACGGGTCCGTGGGATCGGCCGGGTAGGGGACCTGCGCCTGCTGGCCGTTGCCCCAGCCGCCGTTCGCGTACTGCTGCTGGCCCTGATCTACGTACTGCTGCTGAGCCTGCTCGCCGTACTGCTGCGAGTACTGCTGCTGCTGATGCTGGGGGTGCTGCTGGTACTGCTGCGGATACTGCTGGTGCGGGTACTGCTGCTGCGCCTGGCCGTAGGCCGCCTGCTGGCCGTCGGCGCCCCACTCGCCGTACTGCTGCTGCGGCTGCTGCGGGTAGTGCTGCGGCTGGCCGCCGTAGGAGGACTGGCCGGCCTGGGCCTGCTGTCCTTCCCATCCGCCGTCCCCGTACAACGGGTCCTCCGGATGCCACGGTTCGGAGCCCTGGCCCCGGCCATACTCAGTCATCAATCCCCTAGAGCCGCGAGGCGGCCGATCACGCGGCCCCCACATCACCGCTACCGTTCCGCCTCTTACTGTGCGGCTACTGTTCGAACAGAGCCACAATCGCGCGGAACGTTACCGTATCGCGATCAGATGACCACTTCGACGCCCTCGCCAGGTGCTTTACCTGACACTCGTTCGGATTCCAGGGCCTGTTGGAGGATGATCACGGCTGCGACCTGGTCAATGACCGATCTGCCCTTTTTCGATTTCACGCCCGATGCGCGCAGTCCCTGACTGGCCGTGACCGTCGTCATCCGCTCGTCCACCAGGCGCACCGGGACGGGTGCGACCAGGCGGGCCAGCTCCTGGGCGAATGCGCGGACCTTCACGGCGGCGGGGCCCTCGCCCCCCTTGAGGGAGCGAGGGAGGCCGACGACGACCTCGATGGGTTCGTACTCGTCGACGAGTTGCTTCAACCGGCGCTGAGCTGCGGGAACGTCCCTGCCCGGGACCGTCTCCACCGGAGTGGCGAGGATCCCGTCGGGGTCGCACGAGGCGACCCCGATCCGGGCGTCCCCGACGTCGATCGCGAGTCGACGGCCGCGGCGCAGGGTGTTTCCGTCGCCGCTCACTTGGCCGTTTCCGCCACAAGGCGCTCGACGGCGTCGACGGCCTCGCCGACGGCGGCCGGGTTCTGGCCACCGCCCTGGGCGACGTCGGGCTTGCCGCCACCGCCGCCACCGAGGGTCTTGGCGGCCGTACGAACCAGGTCGCCCGCCTTGAGACCGCGCTCGCGGGCGGCCTCGTTGGTGGCGATGACCGTCAGCGGCTTGCCGTTCGCCACGGTGAACAGGGCGACGACGGCGGCCCGGTCACCGGAGATACGGCCCCGCACGTCGAGGACCAGCCTGCGCAGGTCGTCCGGGGTCGTGCCGTCCGGGACCTGGCCGGTGACGACAGCGACACCGCGTACGTCCTTGGCGCCCTGGGCGAGACCGGCGGCGGCCTGGAGAACCTTCTCGGCGCGGAACTTCTCGATCTCCTTCTCGGCGTCCTTCAGCTTGCCGAGCATGGCGGAGACCTTCTCCGGAAGCTCCTCGGGACGGCCCTTGACCAGCTCCTGGAGCTGGGCGACGACCGTGTGTTCCCGGGCCAGGAAGTTGTAGGCGTCCACACCGACCAGGGCCTCGATACGCCGGACACCCGAACCGATGGACGATTCGCCGAGCAGCTTGACCAGGCCGAGCTGGGCGGTGTTGTGGACGTGGGTACCGCCGCACAGCTCCTTGGAGAAGTCGCCGATCGTCACGACGCGCACGCGCTCGCCGTACTTCTCGCCGAACTCGGCGATGGCGCCCTGCTTCTTGGCCTCGTCGAGGCTGAGGATCTCGGCGTGCACGTCCAGGTCGCGGGCGAGCACCTCGTTGATCTGCTGCTCGACGTCGGTCATCACGGCCGTCGGTACGGCGGACGGGGAACCGAAGTCGAAGCGGAACCGGCCCGGCTGGTTCTCGGAACCGGCCTGGGCGGCCGTCGGGCCGAGGGCGTCGCGCAGGGCCTGGTGGGTGAGGTGGGTGGCCGAGTGGGCGCGGGCGATGGCCTTGCGGCGGCGCACGTCGATGGCGGCTTGGGCCTTGGCGCCGACGGTCACCTCGCCGACCTGGACGACGCCCTTGTGGACGTACACGCCGGGCACCGGCTTCTGGCAGTCGCGGACCTCGATGACGGCACCGGTGTCGATCCTGATCCGGCCGGTGTCACCGATCTGACCGCCGCCCTCGGCGTAGAACGGGGTGCGGTCGAGGACGATCTCGACCTCGTCGCCCTCGGTGGCGGCCGGGGAGGAGACGCCGTCGACGAGGATGCCGACGACCGTCGACTCGCCCTCGGTACGGTCGTAGCCGACGAACTCGGTCTCACCGGCGGCGTCGGCGATCTCGCGGTAGGCGCCCAGGTCGGCGTGGCCGGTCTTCTTGGCCTTGGCGTCGGCCTTGGCGCGGTCCCGCTGCTCCTTCATCAGGCGCCGGAAGCCGTCCTCGTCCACGGAAAGGCCCTGTTCGGCGGCCATTTCGAGGGTGAGGTCGATCGGGAAGCCCCAGGTGTCGTGGAGCAGGAAGGCCTTGTCGCCGGAGAGGATGCTGCCGCCGGCGGCCTTGGTCTCGGTGACGGCGGTGTCGAGGATGTTCGTGCCGCCCTTGAGGGCCTTGAGGAAGGCGGCTTCCTCAGCCAGGGCCACGGTCTCGATGCGCTTGCGGTCGGTGATGAGCTCCGGGTACTGCTGGCCCATCGTCTTGATGACGACGTCGATGAGGTCGGAGACGACCGGTCCCGAGGCGCCCATCAGGCGCATGTTGCGGATGGCGCGGCGCATGATGCGGCGCAGCACGTAGCCGCGTCCCTCGTTGCCGGGCGTGACGCCGTCGCCGATGAGCATGACGGACGTGCGGATGTGGTCGGCGACCACGCGCATGGAGACGTCGGAGTCGTGCTTCTCGCCGTAGCGCACACCGGTGAGTTCGGTGGCCTTGTCCATGACGACGCGCAGGGTGTCGGTCTCGTACATGTTCTGTACGCCCTGCAGGATCATGGCGAGCCGCTCGAGACCGAGACCGGTGTCGATGTTCTGCGACGGCAGGTCCCCGAGGATCGGGAAGTCCTCCTTGCCGTCGCCGGCACCGCGCTCGTACTGCATGAAGACCAGGTTCCAGATCTCCACGTAGCGCTCGTCGTTGACGGCCGGGCCGCCCTCGACGCCGAACTCGGGGCCGCGGTCGTAGTTGATCTCGGAGCAGGGTCCGCACGGGCCGGGGACGCCCATGGACCAGAAGTTGTCCTTCTTGCCGAGGCGCTGGATGCGCTCGGCCGGCACGCCGATCTTCTCGCGCCAGATCTGCTCGGCCTCGTCGTCGTCGAGGTAGACGGTGATCCAGAGCTTCTCGGGCTCAAGGCCGTAGCCACCGTCCGCGACGGAGTTGGTGAGCAGGTCCCAGGCGTACTTGATGGCTCCTTCCTTGAAGTAGTCCCCGAAGGAGAAGTTGCCGCACATCTGGAAGAACGTGCCGTGGCGGGTGGTCTTGCCGACCTCTTCGATGTCGGGCGTACGCACGCACTTCTGCACGCTGGTGGCGCGCGGAGCCGGCGGCTTCGTCTCACCCAGGAAGTACGGCTTGAAGGGGACCATGCCCGCGTTGACCAGGAGAAGAGTCGGGTCGTCCGCGATGAGCGACGCCGAAGGGACGACGGTGTGGCCGCGCTCCTCGAAGAAGCTCAGCCAGCGGCGACGAATTTCAGCCGACTCCATCAGTGGTCCTCATTCCGGTTGTACGGGTGGGTGTTGTCCAGCATCCCGTAGTGCTTCTCATCGTGCTTCAGGTTTTCCGACCCGCGGTCGAGGGCGGCGAACCGCCGCTGCGGGGGCAGAGCGCGGCTGGGGGGCCCGGCGATCCCGAGGGCCTCGCCCAGCTCGGCCTCGCGCTGGGCCATCCCGGCCCGTACGTCGAGGGCGAAGTCCTTGACGCGGTGGCCGGCCTCGATCGCCTTGTTGGCGGCCTGGGCGGCCAGGTGCTCGGGGGTCAGCTGCTTGATCTTGCGGTTGACCTTGGTGGTGGCCCACACACCGGCCGCGGCACCCGCGGTGAACCAGAACGTACGGCGGAACATGGCGGGGTTCAGCCCTTCTGCCTGCGGCGCTTTTGCCCCTTCGGGGCCGGTACGGTGCGGCCGACGACGACCGTGCGCCGGGCCCGTTCGGGCGCGGGCGCGTCGTCGGTCCTGGTGCGGCTCATCGCCCGGCGTACGCCGTATCCGAACGCGGCGACCTTGACGAGCGGGCCGCCGAAGGTCGAGGCGACGGTGGTGGAGAGCGCCGACGCGTTGGAGGTGACCTCCTGGACGTCGGTGGCGATGGCGTCCACCCGGTTGATCTGGGTCTGTGCGGAACGCACGGCCTGGGAGGCGTCGGCCAGCAGCGGCACGGCCTGTTCCGTCACCTCCGCGACCAGCTTGGTGGTCGCCCTGAGCGTCTGGGCCAGCCTCACCAGCGCCACGGCGAGGAAGGAGACCAGGATCGCCCAGAAGACCGCCACCAGGATCCCGGCAACCTCTCCACCGGTCACACCGCACCGCTCTCTGCGCTCGTGGATCACTTGAGTTCTGGGGGTACTTCAGTCGCTGCCGACCCTATCGCGCCGCAGACAGCTCTCCGTACCCGGACGAGACCTGCCGGGACCGTGGTCGCGCGCGGGGTGCCTTACGCGAAAAACCGCCGCTCCCCCGCCGTTGCGGGCGGGGGAGACGACGGGCCGAGGCGCGAAGCCGGTGGTACCAGGTACCGCGACCGCTGGATCAGCGGGCGTAGTACTCGACGACGAGCTGCTCGTCGCAGATCACCGGGATCTCCTTGCGGTTCGGCTCGCGGTCCAGGCGGAAGGCCAGGGCGCCGAGGTTCACCTGCAGGTAGCGCGGGGTCTCGCCGTCGGGGGCGAAGCCACCGGCACGCGCGACCTCGAACAGCGTCTTGTTGCGGCTGCGCTCGCGGACCATCACGACGTCGTCGGGACGGACACGGAACGACGGCTTGTCGACCTTGCCGCCGTTGACCTCGATGTGGCCGTGAACGACCATCTGGCGGGCCTGGTAGATCGTGCGGGCGATGCCCGAACGCAGAACCAGGGCGTCGAGACGACGCTCCAGCTCGATGACCAGGGCCTCACCGGTCTTGCCCTGCGTCTTGGCGGCACGCTCGTAGGCGCGGACGAGCTGACGCTCGGACACGTCGTACTGCGCGCGCAGACGCTGCTTCTCCAGCAGACGGACCTTGTAGTCCGAGTTCTGCTTGCGGCCACGACCGTGCTCACCCGGGGGGTAGGGACGGGCCTCGAAGTACTTGACGGCCTTCGGGGTCAGCGCGATGCCGAGGGCACGCGACTTCTTGACCTTGGGGCGGGACTGGTTCGCCACTTCTTTTCCTTTTCCTTTTCGGCTGCCTCAGGGTTACGGGAGGTCGCATCCGCAGCCGGGGATTCCCGGCAGGTCCACGAGGGACTCGCCAGGCAGCCGTTCCCCTGTGCTGGGCACATACGTGCAGCACACGAACGGCCCACCGACCTTTCCCGGAACCCGGGGTGGTGGTGGGCTGCCCGCGACACCTACGAAGGTGCGCGACGCTCCTGGATCAGAAGATCCGGCTGGATGTCCCGCCTGAGGCGCCGACCGGAGCCGGACACGGGACGCAGCACTGGGCAGGATTCTACAGGCTGCTCAGGACCGCTTTCGACCGAGGTGTTTCCTGGTCCACTCGACCGCGTCCGCGTACCGGGCCTCGGCTCCGTGCCGGGTCGGTTCGTAGTACGTACGGTCCTTGAGCTCTTCCGGCGCGTACTGCTGCTCGGCGATCCCCTCGGGCAGGTCGTGCGGGTACACGTACCCCTGCGCGTGGCCGAGTTTGGCGGCGCCCTTGTAGTGCCCGTCGCGCAGATGCATCGGCACGGGGCCCGCGTGGCCTTTGCGTACGTCCTCCATGGCGGCGCCGATGGCCGTGGTCGCGGCGTTGGACTTGGGGGCCAGGGCGAGGGCGATGGTGGCGTGGCTGAGGGTGAGGGCGGCCTCCGGGAAGCCGATCATGGCGACGGCCTGCGCGGCGGCGACGGCTATCGGCAGGGCGTTCGGATCGGCGAGACCGATGTCCTCACTGGCGGAGATCATCAGCCGGCGGGCGATGAAGCGGGGGTCCTCGCCAGCCTCGATCATGCGGGCGAGGTAGTGCAGGGCGGCGTCGACGTCGGACCCTCGGATGGACTTGATGAGGGCGCTGGCCACGTCGTAGTGCTGGTCGCCGTCACGGTCGTACTTCACGGCCGCGCGGTCGACGGTCTCCTCCAGGGTCTGGAGGGTGATGTCCGTGTCGCCCTTGTCGAGCGCGGCTCCGGCGGCGGCCTCCAGGGCGGTCAGGGCCCGGCGGGCGTCTCCGCCGGCGATTCGCAGCAGGTGTTCCTCGGTGTCCTCGGGGAGGGCGACGGCGTTCTTGAGGCCGCGCTCGTCGGTGAGCGCCCGGCGCAGCAGTCCGCGCAGGTCGTCGTCCGTGAGGGGTTCGAGGGTGAGGAGGAGGGAGCGGGAGAGGAGCGGTGAGATCACCGAGAAGTACGGGTTCTCGGTGGTCGCCGCGATGAGGGTCACCCAGCGGTTCTCGACGGCGGGGAGCAGGGAGTCCTGCTGGGCCTTGCTGAAGCGGTGGATCTCGTCGAGGAAAAGGACGGTCTCCTTGCCGAAGCCGCCGGTCGCGCGGCGGGCCCCGTCGATGACCGCGCGGACCTCCTTGACGCCCGCGGTGATCGCCGACAGTTCGACGAACCTCTTGTTGGTGGCCTTGGAGACGACGTACGCCAGGGTGGTCTTGCCGGTGCCCGGCGGGCCCCAGAGGATCACGGAGGACGGTCCGGCCGGTCCGCCCGCGCTCTCGCCGACCAGTCTGCGCAGCGGTGAGCCCGGCTTCAGCAGATGCTGCTGGCCCACGACCTCGTCGAGGACACGGGGACGCATCCGCACGGCCAGGGGGCTGCTGGACGGGTCCTTCTCCTGGCGTGCTTCTGCTGCGGCGGTGAACAGGTCGGGCTCCACGCTGAAAACCCTATGTCACGGCACTGACATTGCCCGCGGGCCCTGTCAGCTGGTCCAGAAGTCCCACCAGCGGGTCAGGACCAGCATCCCGATGATGCCGATGTGCAGGACCGGGACGACCCAGGTGAACTCGCCGAAGAAGCTCCGGAGCCACTTCGGCGCGGGGATGAAGCCGTTCCTGACGTTGAACGAGGTCACGTACCAGAACATGATGATCGTCGCGACCCAGGCCAGGGAGCACCACAGGCACAGCGCGTTGATCCGGTACAGGGACTGGAACTGCAGCCAGGTGCAGAATCCGACCCCGAAGAGCGTGCCCGCGTTGAAGGTGAGCCAGTACCAGCGCGGGAAGCGGGCCCGGCCGAGCAGGCTCATGCCGACGCAGATGACGATGCCGTAGGCGACGAGGCCGAGCATCGGGTTCGGGAACCCGAAGGCGGCTGCCTGCTTGCTCTCCATCACGCTGCCGCACGAAACGACGGGGTTGAGGCTGCAGCCGGGTGTGAACGTCGTGCCCGCGACCTTGGCTTCCAGCAGCTTGAACTTGTCGATCGTGATGACCCATGCCGCGAGCAGCCCTGCCGCGCCGGTGAGCAACAGCATCACGGCGAACGCACGACTGCCGCCCACGGAACGCGAGGCCTCGGCAGGGGGCCCGGGCTCGTCGGTGGAGACGCCGTCCTTCATCACTGTCGTCTTGGTCATCACGCCGTTCCGTTGCGTCGAGAGGGGGGTTGGCGGGCACGGACATTGTGCCGCACGCGGGCGCGTGTCCACCGTTCGGTGGACATAAGTGGGCGTCCACGGTGAGGTGGAATCACCACCCACCGGGTTGACGACAAACGCCGGACGGGCCGCATTTCAGCCCGTCCGGCGTTTGAGGACAAGGCCCGTTCAGGGCCGTAGGGGGGTCTGGGGGCGCAGCCCCCAGGGATGGGACGGGTAGGGGCGGCGGGGGCGGAAAAACCCCTCAGCCCAGCCGGGACTCCAGCTCCGCCACGATCTCGTTCACACCGACCGCAGCCTGCTCCCCGGACTCCATGTCCTTGAGCTGAACCACACCCTCCGCGAGGTCCCGCTCACCGGCGACGATCGTGAACCGCGCCCCACTCCGGTTCGCGTTCTTCATCGCCCCCTTCAACCCCTTCGCCCCGTACGAGAAGTCCGCCGCGATCCCCACCTTGCGCAGCTCCGTGACCTTCGCGAACAGCACCCGCCGGGCCTCCTCCCCCAGCGGCACCGCGAACACGCTCGTCGCGGCCGGGAGTTCGAGCTCGACGCCCTCCGCCTCGAGCGCCAGCACCGTACGGTCGACGCCGAGCGCCCACCCGACGGACGGCAGCGCGGGACCGCCGAGCATCTCGGACAGGCCGTCGTAGCGCCCTCCGCCGCCCACCGCGGACTGGGAGCCCAGACCGTCGTGGACGAACTCGAACGTCGTACGCGTGTAGTAGTCCAGGCCGCGGACCAGCTTCGGGTCGTCCTCGAAGGCGACGTCCGCCGCGCTGATCAGGTCGCGGACCTCCTCGTGGTACGCCTTGCACGCGTCGCACAGGTAGTCGCGCAGCAGCGGTGCGCCCACCAGCTGCTTCTGGACGTCGTCCCGCTTGTCGTCCAGTACCCGCAGCGGGTTGATGTCGGCCCTGCGCAGCGTCTCCTCGTCCAGGTCGAGACCCCGGAGGAAGTCCTGGAGGGCCGCCCGGTAGACCGGACGGCATTCCTTGTCGCCCAGCGAGTTCAGCAGGATGCGGAAGTTCCTGAGGCCCAGCGTGCGGTACGCCTGGTCCGCCAGGATGATCAGCTCGGCGTCGAGCGCGGGATCCTCCGCGCCGATCGCCTCGGCGCCGACCTGCGAGAAGTGGCGGTAGCGGCCCTTCTGGGGGCGCTCGTAGCGGTAGTACGAGCCCGAGTACCAGAGCTTGACCGGGAGATTGCCCAGCTTGTGGAGGTTGGCCTCCAGTGCCGCGCGCAGGACGGACGCGGTGCCCTCGGGGCGCAGGGCCAGCCTGTCGCCGCCCTTGGTCTCGAAGGCGTACATCTCCTTGGTGACGATGTCGGTCGACTCACCGACCCCGCGCGCGAAGAGCTCCACGTTCTCGAAGCCCGGCGTCTCGATGTAGCCGTAGCCGGAGTTGCGCAGCGGGGCCGCGATGGCTTCCCGTACCGCCAGGAACTTCGCGCTCTCCGGCGGGATCAGGTCGTACGTGCCCTTGGGGGCCTTGAAGGTGCTCACGGAGGTCTCTCGTCACATTCCTCGTCGGTGAGGGGGGTTCGATCCCTCGCCGCGATCTTGAAGGCCGGCCGCCACCTGCCGCAGATACGGGTTGGTGGCGCGCTCCTGGCCGATGGTCGTCTGGGCGCCGTGGCCGGACAGCACCACGGTCGAGTCGTCGAGCGGCAGGCACACGCGGGCCAGCGAGTCGAGCATCTCGGCCATGTCACCGCCGGGCAGGTCGGTGCGTCCGATGGAGCCGGCGAAGAGCAGATCGCCCGAGAAGAACACGGACGGGATGTCCGCGCTCTCGGGCATCCTGAACGTCACCGACCCCTTGGTATGGCCCGGCGCGTGCGCCACGCCCAGTTCGAGGCCCGCCAGTTCCAGCCGCGCGCCGTCCGTCAGCTCCTTGACGTCGTCCGGTTCGCCGATGGTCAGCTCGCCCATCAGCGGCATGCCGATGGACCGGCCGAGCGCCTTCTCCGGGTCGCTCATCATGTAGCGGTCGTCGGGGTGGATCCATGCCGGGACGCCGTGCGCGCCGCAGACCGGGACGACCGAGGCGACATGATCGAGGTGGCCGTGGGTGAGGACGACGGCGACGGGCTTGAGCCGATGCTTCCTGAGCGTCTCCTCGACTCCCTGGGTGGCCTGGTGGCCCGGGTCGATGATCACGCACTCCTCGCCGGCGGCGGGGGCGACGAGATAACAGTTCGTCCCCCAGGCGCCGGCCGGGAACCCGGCAATGAGCACGATCGTCCTTCGATTTGTGGCGTACGTGGTCGTACGGGGTGGGTGGCAGTGCCGCAGAGCCTACCGGCGCTGCCGTTTCCTCAGCGAACCCATATACGGTACGGGGCACACGCAGGCGATCGTCACACAAGACGCACGCGTCCCAGTTGACGTACGAGACGCATGAGGAGAGAACCCGGTGGTCACCCAGGAACAGCGGCGACGTCAGCTCGCCCGGGAGAAGTTCTTGCGGCAGCAGCAGCGGCGTACGGCCGCGCGGCGCAAGGCGAACGTGCGCAACTCGGTGATCGCGTCGGTCCTCGGCGTGATCGTCGTGGGCAGCGTGGTGTCGTATGCGACCGGGGTCTTCAAGAACGACGACAGCAAGTCGAAGACGAACGCGAGCGCCGAGGTCACTCCGAGCGCCTCGCCCAGCAAGGCTCCCGACCCCTGTGCGAAGCCGGCCGAGGGGGCGGTGAAGACGCTGAGCTGGAAGAAGGAGCCGGCGATGACCATCGACACGTCGGCGAAGTACGACATGAAGCTCGCGACGACGTGCGGCGACATCGACATCGCCCTGAAGACGTCGGCGGCCCCGCACACGGTGAACTCGTTCGATTTCCTGGCGAGCAAGGGCTATTTCGATCACACCAAGTGCCACCGGCTCACCACGAACGGCATCTACGTGCTGCAGTGCGGTGACCCGAAGGGCACCGGTATGGGCGGCCCCGGCTACACCATCCCGGACGAGAACCTGAAGGACAAATCCCTCAAGAACAACACCTACCCGGCGGGCACGATCGCCATGGCCAACACCGGCCAGGCGCACACCGGCGGCAGCCAGTTCTTCCTGGTCTACCAGGACAGTCAGCTTCCGCCCAGCTACACACCGTTCGGCACGATCTCCGCGTCGGGCATGAAGGTCCTGAAGAAGATCGCCGCGGCCGGTGAGGCCACGGGCCAGGGCGACGGCGCACCGAACGCGACCGTCGTGATCAACAAGGCGACCGTAACGAAATCCTGACCGTCAACTGCGAAACTTCGGTCGCGCTGGATGCGGACAGCATCCCTGCCGGTCGCCTATGTTGGCCGTGACGAAACTGTGGACGATGCCCGGGGGTGCAGAGCCCTCCGCAGGCATCATGTGGAGGAGGCGCTGTGAGCAGCGACCCGTGGGGCCGCGTCGACGAGACGGGGACCGTGTACGTGCGTACTGCCGACGGTGAGCAGGTCGTCGGTTCCTGGCAGGCCGGCTCCCCCGAGGAGGCGTTGGCCTACTTCGAGCGCAAGTACGAGGGCCTGGTTGTCGAGATCGGCCTCCTCGAGAAGCGAGTCAAGACCACCGACCTGTCCGCGAAGGACGCGCAGGTGGCGATCGACCACATCCGCGAGCAGGTGGACTCCCACCACGCGGTCGGCGATCTGGCCGCGCTGAAGGTCAGGCTGGACAAGCTCGTCGAGACCGTCGAGGCCCGCCGCGAGGAGCGGAAGCAACAACGGGCCAAGCAGTCCGACGAGGCGCGGCACGCCAAGGAGGCGCTGGTCGTCGAGGCGGAGGAGCTGGCGCAGTCCGACCAGTGGCGGTCCGCCGGTGAGCGGCTGCGCGCGCTGGTGGACACCTGGAAGGGGCTGCCGCGGCTCGACCGTAAGTCCGACGACGAGCTGTGGCACCGCTTCTCGCACGCCCGTTCGGCGTTCTCCAAGCGTCGCAAGGCGCACTTCGCGTCCCTGGACGCGCAGCGCGAGGACGCCCGCAAGGTCAAGGAGAAGCTGGTCGCGGAGGCGGAGGCGCTGTCGTCCTCGACCGACTGGGGTCCGACGGCGGCTCGCTACCGCGAGCTGATGACGGACTGGAAGGCCGCCGGCCGTGCCCAGCGCGAGCACGAGGACGACCTGTGGAACCGTTTCCGCGGCGCCCAGGACGTGTTCTTCGCGGCGCGCAGCTCGGTCTTCGCCGAGCGGGACGCGGAGCAGACCGAGAACCTCAAGCTCAAGGAGGAGCTGGCCGAGGAGGCCGAGAAGCTCCTGCCGATCACGGATCTGAAGGCCGCGCGGGCCGCTTTCCGTTCGATCAACGAGCGCTGGGAGGCCATCGGTCACGTCCCGCGTGACGCGCGTCCGAAGGTCGAGGGCCGGATGCACACGGTCGAGCGGGCGCTTCAGGAGTCCGAGGAGACCGAGTGGCGCCGGACGAACCCGGAGGCACGCGCGCGTGCCGAGGGTCTGACCGGTCAGCTCCAGGCGGCCGTGGACAAGCTCGCCGGCCAGATCGAGACCGCCCGGGCGCAGGGCAACAACGCCAGGGCCGACAAGCTCCAGAAGGAGCTCGAGGGCCGTCAGGCACTGCTGGACCAGGCGCTCAAGGGCCTGCAGGAGTTCGGCGGCTGATTTTCCCGGGCCGTCGCGCAGGAGGGGCTCCCGTACATCTCGTACGGGAGCCCCTCCTGCGTCACGCTCGTGGTTACGGTCTGCGGGCCGAGGTCACCCGGTACACGTCGTACACGCCTTCGACGCCTCGGACGGCCTTCAGGACGTGTCCCAGGTGCTTGGGGTCGCCCATCTCGAAGGTGAAGCGGGAGGTGGCCACCCGGTCCCGCGAGGTCTGGACGGCCGCCGACAGGATGTTGACGTGCTGGTCGGACAGGACCCGGGTCACGTCCGAGAGAAGCCGGGAGCGGTCCAGCGCCTCGACCTGGATGGCGACCAGGAAGACCGAGGACTGGGTCGGCGCCCACTCGACGTCGAGGATGCGCTCGGGCTCGCGGGACAGTGACTCGATGTTCACACAGTCGCTGCGGTGAACCGATACGCCGCTACCGCGCGTGACGAAACCGATGATCGGGTCGCCGGGTACGGGCGTACAGCAGCGGGCCAGCTTCACCCAGACGTCGTCGACGCCCTTGACCACCACGCCCGGGTCGTTGTTGCTGCGCCGCTTGCGGCCCCGGCCACTGGCGGGCGGGACGGCCTCGTCGATCTCCTCGGTGGCCGCCTCCTCGCCGCCGAGCGCCTGCACCAGCTTCTGTACGACGTTCTGCGCGGCCACATGGCCCTCGCCGATCGCGGCGTACAGGGAGGAGATGTCCGGGTAGCGCATCTCGTGGGCGAGGGTGACGAGGGAGTCGCCGGTGAGGATGCGCTGGATCGGCAGGTTCTGCTTGCGCATCGCGCGCGCGATGGCGTCCTTGCCCTGTTCGATCGCCTCGTCGCGGCGCTCCTTGGAGAACCAGGCCCGGATCTTGTTGCGGGCACGCGGCGACTTGACGAAGCCGAGCCAGTCCCGGGAGGGCCCGGCGCCGGCCGCCTTGGAGGTGAAGACCTCCACGAGGTCACCGTTGTCGAGCGTCGATTCGAGCGGTACGAGGCGGCCGTTGACCCGGGCCCCTATCGTGCGGTGGCCGACCTCGGTGTGCACCGCGTACGAGAAGTCGACCGGGGTCGCGCCCGCCGGGAGCGCTATCACGTCGCCCTTGGGCGTGAAGACGAAGACCTCGTTGCGGGACAGGTCGAAGCGCAGGGACTCCAGGAACTCGCTGGGGTCCTCGGTCTCCTTCTGCCAGTCGAGCAGCTGCCGCAGCCAGGCCATGTCGTTGAGGTGGTCGTCCTTGCCGGTGGTCCTCGGCTGGTCCGACCGCACCTTGGAGGCGCCGGCGACGGCCTCCTGCTTGTACTTCCAGTGCGCGGCGATGCCGTACTCGGCGCGGCGGTGCATGTCGAACGTACGGATCTGGAGTTCGACGGGCTTGCCGTTGGGCCCGATGACCGTCGTGTGCAGCGACTGGTACATGTTGAACTTGGGCATCGCGATGTAGTCCTTGAACCGGCCGGGGACCGGGTTCCAGCGCGCGTGCACGGTGCCGAGGGCGGCGTAGCAGTCCCGGACGGTGTCGACGAGGACGCGGATGCCCACCAGGTCGTAGATCTCCGCGAAGTCACGGCCTCGTACGATCATCTTCTGGTAGACGCTGTAGTAGTGCTTCGGGCGCCCGGTGACGGTGGCCTTGATACGGGCCGCGCGCAGGTCGCTCTGCACCTCGTCGGTCACTATGGCCAGGTACTCGTCACGCTTCGGTGCCCTCTCGGCCACCAGCCGGACGATCTCGTCGTACATCTTGGGGTAGAGGATCGCGAAGGCGAGGTCCTCCAGTTCCCACTTGATGGTGTTCATGCCCAGGCGATGGGCGAGCGGCGCGTAGATCTCCAGCGTCTCTCGCGCCTTCTTCTCCTGCTTCTCGCGCTTGAGGTAGCGCATGGTGCGCATGTTGTGCAGCCGGTCGGCGAGCTTGATGACCAGGACGCGCGGGTCCTTGGCCATGGCCACGACCATCTTGCGTACGGTCTCGGCCTGCGCGGCCTCGCCGAACTTGACCTTGTCGAGCTTGGTGACGCCGTCCACGAGCAGCGCGACGGAGTCGCCGAAGTCGCGGCGGAGCTGGTCGAGTCCGTACTCGGTGTCCTCGACCGTGTCGTGCAGGAGGCCCGCCATCAGGGTCGCCGGGTCCATGCCCAGTTCGGCGAGGATGGTGGTGACGGCCAGCGGGTGCGTGATGTACGGGTCGCCACTCTTGCGCTTCTGGCCTCGGTGCCAGCGCTCGGCGACCTGGTAGGCGTTCTCGATCTGGCGCAGCGTCGCCGTCTCGATCTTCGGGTCGTTGCTGCGTACCGCCCGCAGCAGCGGCTCCAGGACCGGGTTGTACGGGTTGGAGCGCTGGACGCCGAGCCTGGCCAGCCGGGCGCGTACGCGGTTCGGCGACGCGGAGCGGGCGGGCTGGCCGGAGGCCGGGCGGACCGCCGGCGCGGGCGCGGGTGCCGGGGTGGGGGCGGGCTCGGGCGTGACCGGCTTGGGGCGCGGGGGCTCGGCCGCCCGGTCGGCGGGGGCGGACTGGGCGTGCTCGACCCGCCCGTGCGCGTCGTTGTTCGCGGTCCGCGCGGGCGTCGCCGCGGGCTCCGAGCCGGGCTCGGGCTTGGCGGCGGTCAGGGGCTGGGCCTCGTCTGCCAAGAGGACTCCTCGTGCGCGATCCGGGTCCCCCGGTCAGGCTCCGGAGTGCCCATGGTAGCGATCCCGGGCTCCGGCATCGCCTCCAGGCCGCTGAGACGGCCTTCTACTGGAGAAACGCGAGAGGCGGGTGCCGGATTCCTCCGGTACCCGCCTCTGTCGCGCTGTCTGCCCGAGGCCGCCTTCGTGGGGTGCCTCAGACGGTGATCAGTGCCTCCAGCACCGCTCCCGAGAGAGCGGGTTCGAGCCGCTGCCGGCCGCCGAGGAACCCGAGCTCCATGAGGATCGCCAGGCCGGCGACCTCCGCGCCGGCCCGCCGGATCAGCTGGAGGGACGCCTCGGCGGTGCCGCCGGTGGCCAGTACGTCGTCGATCACCAGGACGCGGTCGCCCGCGCTCAGGTCCTCGGCGTGCACCTCGATCTCGGCGGAGCCGTACTCCAGGTCGTACGCCTGGCTGAGGGTGGCTCCGGGGAGCTTGCCCGCCTTGCGTACGGGGATGAAGCCGAGGCCCGACCGGACCGCGACCGGGGCGCCCAGGATGAAGCCGCGCGCCTCCAGACCGACGATCTTCGTGGCACCACTGCGGACGGCGATGTCCGCCAGGGCGTCGGTGAGCGCGGTGAACGCCTCCGGGTCCGCCAGGAGCGGGGTGATGTCCTTGAACATCACCCCCGGCTCCGGGTAGTCCGCCACATCACGGATACGGCTGAGCAGCAGCTCCTGGACGGCGGTCATCGGCGCTTGCCCGAGGGCCGGCCGCGACCCCGGTTGCGGGAGGCCGGCTGGTTGCGCGGACCGACGACGGCCGCAGCGGTGTCGTCGTCCTCGTCGTACGGCTGCTCGTCGCTGACCCGGGACGCCGCCGGGGCCTCGCCCTGCGCCGCGGCCTGGGCGCGCTTGGCCAGGACCCGCTTCTTGAGGGCCTTCATCTGCGGCTCGCGCTCCTTGAGGTCGGCTACGAGCGGCGTGGCGATGAAGATCGAGGAGTACGCACCGGCCGCGAGGCCGACGAACAGCGACAGCGAGATGTCGTTGAGCATGCCCGCGCCGAGCACACCGCCACCGATGAACAGCAGGCCGGCGACCGGGAGGAGCGCGACCACCGTGGTGTTGATGGAGCGGACCAGGGTGCCGTTGATCGACCGGTCGGCGATCTCGCTGTAGGTGTAGCGGGTCTGCTTGGTGATGTCCTTCGTCTGTTCCTTGAGGCTGTCGAACACGACGACGGTGTCGTAGAGCGAGTAACCGAGGATGGTCAGCAGACCGATCACCGTGCCCGGTGTCACCTCGAAGCCGACGAGGGCGTAGATGCCGACCGTGATGGTGATGTCGTGGATGAGCGCCACGAGCGCGGCCACGGCCATGCGCCATTCGAAGGCGATCGCCAGATAGATCACGACGAGGATCATGAAGATCACCAGGCCCTGCCAGGCCTTGTTCGCGACCTGGTCACCCCAACTGGGGCCGACCAGGTCGGCGTTGATCTTCTCGGCCTCGACGTTCAGGTTCTTGGCGAGGTCTTTCTTGATCTTGTCCGATTTGCCGGTGTCGATGCCGGAGATCTGGATCCGCAGACCGCCGTTGCCGAGCTTCTGGACGATCGCGTCGTGACCGGAGGCCTCTTCCGCGTACTTCTCCGCCTGGCTCACCGACGTGCTGGTCTTCTCGGTGGTGAAGACGGCGCCGCCCTCGAACTCGATGCCCATGTTCAGGCCGCGCACCGTCAGGCCGAGGATGGCCGTGATGGTGATCAGGATCGAGATGCCGTACCAGATGAAACGCTTGCCGACGAAGTCGTAGCCGATCTCGCCGCGGTGGAGCCGGGCGCCGAGGGTGCCGAGTTTCGACATCTCACGCCTCCTTCATGTCGACGGGCGCGGACGTGCGACGGGTGCGACGGAGCGGCGGTTGGGCGCCCAGGCGCTGCGGGTCGAGGCCGGACCAGCGGTGGCCCTCCGCGAAGAACTTCTTGCGGGCGAGGATCGTCATCAGCGGCTTCGTGAAGAAGAAGACGACGACCACGTCGAGCAGGGTGGTCAGACCGAGCGTGAACGCGAAGCCCTGGACCTTGCCGACGGTGACGATGAAGAGCACCGCGGCGGCGAGGAACGACACGAAGTCGGAGACCAGGATGGTGCGCCGGGCACGCGGCCAGGCCCGCTCGACGGCGGGGCGCAGCGAACGGCCCTCGCGGATCTCGTCCCGGATGCGTTCGAAGAACACGATGAACGAGTCCGCGGTGATACCGATCGCCACGATCGCGCCGCAGACGGCCGGCAGGTTCAGCGCGAAGCCGATCGCCGGACCGAGCAACGCCATGATCACGTAGGTGAGGGCGGCGGAGACCAGGAGGGAGGCGATGGCGATGACCGACAGACCCCGGTAGTAGACCACCAGGTAGATGACGACCAGGGCCAGTCCGATGCCGCCGGCGACCAGACCGGCGTGCAGCTGCTCGCCGCCGAGCGCGGCGGTGACGGTGGTGACGCTCGACTCCTGGAAGGTGAGCGGGAGCGCGCCGTACGACAGCATGTTCGCCAGGTCCTGGGCCTCGGTCTGGTCGAAGCTGCCGGAGATCTGCGCGGAGCCACCGGTGATCGCGGTGTTCACGAACGGGTTGGAGACCACCTCGCCGTCCAGGACGATGCCGAACTCGTTCTGCGGCGGCTGGTTCTGGGCGAGACGACCGGTGACCTCACCGAACTGCTTGCTGCCCTTGGACGTGAAGTCCATGGTGACCTGCCAGCCGGCGGCACCCTGCGTGTCGAAGACGGCCTGGGCCTTCTTGACCTCGGTGCCGTCCACCTCGGCCGGGCCGAGGATGAACTTCTGCCACTGGCCCTGCGAGTCCTTGCCGCAGGCCACGGTGGGCTCGGTGGGCTTGGTGTCGTCACCGGTGACGGCGCGGACCGCCTTCTTGGTGCAGTCGAGCGCCGCGTACTTCGCCTGGAGCGCCGCGGTCGCCGGGTCCGGGGCAGCGCTCGCCGGGGGCGACGCGGGGGCGGACGCGGAAGGCTTGCCGCTGGGCGTCGGGGTCGCGTCGGCCTTCAGGGCGTCGGTGACCGGGCGGCCCTGCGAGGTGGCGCTGACCGACGGGGTGGGCGAGGCGGAGGACGAGGAGGTCGCCTTGTCGCCCGTCTTGGACGCCGACGGCGAAGGGCTGCCGGACGTGCTCACGCTGGGCGAGGGGGTGGGCGTCGCGGCGACGCCCTGGGCCTCGAGGGCCAGGACCGGTCGGAAGTAGAGCTTGGCGGTGGTGCCGACCTGCTTCCGGGCCTGCTCGGAGTTCGTGCCCTTGGGGATGTTGACAATGATGTTGTCGGATCCCTGGGTCTGCACCTCTGCCTCGGAGACACCAAGACCGTTGACACGGCGGTTCATGATCTCGACCGCGGTGTCCATGTTGGTCTTGTTGATCGCGTTCGGCTGGCCCGGCTCGTTCTTCGCCGTGAGCGTGATACTCGTGCCACCGGCCAGGTCGATGCCGAGACGCGGAGTCGTGTGCCCGGAGAGGAACATGCCTCCGGTGAGCGCCACGATGGCGATCAGAATGAGGGCCAGCGAGCGTCCTGGCTTGCTCTGGGAGCTTGCGCTCCGGCCCTTCTTAGGTGCTGCCACCTTCTCGTACTCCCTCTCGGGCCGCCTCGCGCCGGGTCAGCGCGGCCGGCGGCCATGACATGGTGTCGGGACTCCCCGCGAGAACCGAACGTGCCGGGGGTACGTAACGCGAGCGGATCGCGCCGCGCTCCTCCCCCGGAACGCGGCTACTTCGCGTCGGACTCGCCGTCGGTCTTCTTCGGCTCTTCTTCCGTCTTCGCCTCGGTGGCGTCGGTCTCGTCGGCCGGCTCGTCGGCCGCGTCCTTCTTGCCGAGGTCGATGGGCTTGTCGTCGGAAGCGGCGGAAGCGTCGTCGGAGGGCTCGTCGGTCTCGGTGAGAGAGGAGGCGTCGTCCGGGACGACGGATTCGTCGGTCTTCAGGTCGTGCTCGATGCCGTGAACGATGCGGTTGTACTCGTCGTCGCCGAGGACGGCGCCGATGGCGTTCTTCGCGAAGAGAAGCTCCACACCCGGGCCCGCGTCGAGGAGAACCGTCTCCTCGTTGACTTCCTTGACCGTCGCGTAGATGCCGCCGATCGTGCGGACACCGGTGCCGGGCTGCATGTCGTCGCGCATCTGCGCGGCGGCCTGCTGCTTGCGCTTGGCGGAGCGGGTCATCAGGAACATGGCCCCGATGAGCACGATGAACGGGAGGAGGGTCACGATATTCACGGGACGGGATTTCCTTCGCACTACCGCGTCGGTGAGCGGCCTGGTGGATGGGGGTGTGGGCGGCGCCACCTACAAAGCTACAAAGGCGGCATCGGCGGAGTCTAAGCGAGTCCGCACTCCAGGAACAACGCTCAGCATGGCACCACGGTTCCTGAGCCCGCGAGCAGCCGCGCCCTCACGCCCCGAACAGGTCCTGTTGTCCGCTTCCCCCCGTTGTGGAACGCGGTGGGGTGAGGCCGAGATGCGCCCATGCGGCGGGCGTCGCGACTCGTCCACGCGGAGTACGGGCCAGCAGTCCCTCCCGTACGAGGAAGGGCTCGGCGACCTCCTCGACGGTCTCCCGCTCCTCCCCCACCGCGACGGCCAGCGTGGAGAGCCCGACCGGACCGCCGCCGAACAGCTTGAGCAGCGCCTCGAGGACGCCTCTGTCGAGGCGGTCGAGACCGCGCGCGTCGACTTCGTACACCTTCAGGGCCGCCGCCGCGATGTCGCGTGTGATGACGCCGTCGGCCTTGACCTGCGCGTAGTCCCGCACGCGGCGCAGCAGACGGTTGGCGATGCGGGGGGTGCCGCGTGAGCGGCCGGCGATCTCGGCGGCGCCCTCGGCACCGATCTCGACGTCGAGAAGGTTCGCGGAGCGGTGGATGACGCGTTGCAGCTCGGCGGGCTCGTAGAACTCCATGTGCGCGGTGAAGCCGAAGCGGTCGCGCAGCGGGGGCGGCAGCAGCCCCGCGCGCGTGGTGGCGCCGACCAGCGTGAACGGGGGCAGTTCGAGGGGGATCGCGGTGGCGCCGGGGCCCTTGCCGACGATCACGTCGACGCGGAAGTCCTCCATCGCCATGTAGAGCATCTCCTCGGCGGGCCGGGACATGCGGTGGATCTCGTCGAGGAAGAGGACCTCGCCCTCCTGAAGGGAGGAGAGGATCGCCGCGAGGTCGCCCGCGTGCTGGATGGCGGGGCCGCTGGTGATGCGGATGGGGGCGCCCATCTCGGCGGCGATGATCATCGAGAGCGTGGTCTTGCCGAGGCCGGGGGCGCCGGAGAGCAGTACGTGGTCGGCGGTGGCGCCACGCGCGCGTGCGGCGCGCAGGACGAGGTCGAGCTGCTCGCGGACCTTCTCCTGGCCGATGAACTCGTCCAGGTCCTTGGGGCGCAGGGCGGCCTCGACGGCCTGGTCCTCACCGTCGGCGGACGCACCGACGAGCCGCTCGGGGGCGGTGGTCTCGTCGGTCGTGTCGTCCCAGTTCACTGCGTTCTCCTAGCTGGGTGCGCCGGGCGCTGGTGTCGGCCGGGGCCCGGGGGTCGTCCCCGGGCCGGCACAGCGTGCGTGTGCCTCGCGGTCGCGGTCGGTCGGGTGGTGCCGGTCAGCGGGCTCTGTTGAGGGTCTGCAGGGCCGCCTTCAGCAACTGGCCCACCTGGGGCGTGCCTTCGGCGGCCTCGGCCTGGGGTGTCACGGCGGCCACGGCCTCGTCGGCCTCGCGGGTCGCGTAGCCGAGGCCGATCAGGGCCGCGTGCAGCTGGTCGCGCCAGCCGGTGGTGACCGGGGAGCCGATGGCGGGGCCGGTGCCGAGGGGTGCGCCGAGTCGGTCCTTCAGCTCCAGCAGGAGTTTCTGCGCGCCCCTCTTGCCGATGCCGGGTACGGCGATCAGTGCCTTCTCGTCCGCCGTTGACACCGCGCGGCGCAGGGCGTCCGGCGAGTGGACGGCCAGCATGGCCTGGGCGAGGCGGGGGCCGACACCGCTCGCGGTCTGGAGCAGTTCGAAGGTCTGCCGCTCGTCGTCGTCCGCGAAGCCGTACAGGGTCAGCGAGTCCTCGCGGACGACCAGGGACGTGGCGAGTCTGGCCTGCTGGCCCATCCGCAGACCGGACAGGGTGTTGGGTGCGCATTGGACGGCGATGCCGATGCCGCCCACCTCGACCACCGCGGAGTCGGGGGCGAGGGCGGCAATCGGGCCGCTGACGAAGGCGATCATGCGGGGCGGCCTTTCGGGGCGGGTGCTGTGGTGGATGCGGGTGCTGGGGTCGACGCGGGTGTGGTGGTCGATACAGGTGCTGCGGTGCGCGCTGAGTGAAGAGCGACCGCCTGCTGGAGCCGGTTCTGCGCGACGGCCTGCTGAAGGCGCGACTGGGCGGGTGCGCGCCAGATGTGGCAGATGGCCAGCGCGAGGGCGTCGGCGGCGTCGGCCGGCTTGGGGGGCGCGGCCAGCCGCAGCAGCCGGGTCACCATCGCGCCGACCTGGGCCTTGTCCGCGCGTCCGCTGCCGGTGACGGCGGCCTTGACCTCGCTGGGGGTGTGCAGGGCGACGGGGATCCCGCGTCGCGCCGCGCAGAGCATCGCGACGGCGCTCGCCTGGGCCGTGCCCATCACCGTACGGACGTTGTGCTGGCTGAACACCCGCTCCACGGCGACGAATTCGGGCCGGTGCTCGTCGAGCCACTGCTCGATGCCCTGCTCGATCGCGACGAGGCGGAGGCCCAGTTCGGCATCCGCGGGCGTGCGTACGACGCCGACGCCGACCATCGTCAACGGGCGCCCGGGGACGCCCTCGACGACGCCGACCCCGCATCGGGTCAGTCCCGGGTCAACTCCGAGTACGCGCACCCGCCCCACCCCTTTGTCCGGTCGCGGTCCGTCGACGGTGATCTTTGACTGTCGTCAGGCTATCCGCTGCCACTGACAACAGCGGCGGGCCGGTAGGACGTGTCCCACCGGCCCGCCGAAACCGCTCGCCTCGCGGCGGTGCCCGCTACGCGTCGACCTTCTCCATGACCTCGTCGCTGACGTCGAAGTTGGCGAAGACGTTCTGCACGTCGTCGCTGTCCTCCAGGGCGTCGATCAGCTTGAAGATCTTCCTGGCGCCGTCCTCGTCCAGCTCGACCTGCATGGTCGGGACGAAGTTGGCGTCGGCGGAGTCGTAGTCGATGCCGCCCTCCTGGAGCGCGGTGCGCACCGCGACCAGGTCGGTCGCCTCGGAGATCACCTCGAAGGACTCACCGAGGTCGTTGACCTCCTCGGCGCCGGCTTCCAGCACGGCACCGAGGACGTCGTCCTCGGTCAGCTCACCCTTGGGGACGACGATGACGCCCTTGCGGTTGAACAGGTACGAGACGGAGCCGGGGTCGGCCATGCTGCCGCCGTTGCGGGTCATGGCGACGCGGACGTCCGAGGCGGCGCGGTTGCGGTTGTCGGTGAGGCACTCGATGAGCACCGCCACACCGTTGGGGCCGTAACCCTCGTACATGATCGTCTCGTAGTCGGCGCCACCGGCTTCGAGGCCGGCGCCGCGCTTGACCGCCGAGTCGATGTTCTTGTTCGGAACCGAGCTCTTCTTGGCCTTCTGGATGGCGTCGAAGAGCGTCGGGTTACCGGCCGGGTCGGCGCCGCCCGTGCGTGCCGCAACCTCGATGTTCTTGATCATCTTCGCGAAGAGCTTGCCGCGCTTGGCGTCGATCACGGCCTTCTTGTGCTTCGTCGTAGCCCATTTAGAGTGGCCGGACATCTGCCTGTCTCCTTCGCGTAACCCATCTCTGTACGAACCCCAGAGATCCTACAAGGACTCGGCTGTACGATCCGCGCGCGCGGTGCTTGCGATGCGCGCTCGCACGATGTCGACGAACAACGAGTGCACGCGGTGGTCGCCGGTCAGTTCCGGGTGGAACGACGTGGCGAGTGCGTTGCCCTGGCGTACGGCGACGATGTGACCGGCGTGCTCGGCGAGCACCTCGGCCTCGGCGCCCACGGACTCGACCCAGGGGGCACGGATGAAGACGCCCTCCACAGGATCGCCCTCGATGCCCTTCACGTCGACCGTCGCCTCGAAGGACTCGTTCTGGCGTCCGAAGGCGTTGCGGCGCACGATCATGTCGATACCGCCGACGGTCTCCTGGCCCGAGCGCGGGTCGAGGATCTTGTCGGCGAGCATGATCATGCCGGCGCAGGTGCCGTAGACGGGCATTCCGGCGCGCACGCGCGCGCGTAGGGGCTCCATCACGCCGAAGAGGACGGCCAGCTTGGAGATGGTGGTGGACTCGCCGCCGGGGATGATCAGGCCGTCCACCTCGGCGAGCTCCTCGGGGCGCCGCACCGGCCTGGCCAGGGCGTCCGCCTCGGCCAGGGCGATGAGGTGCTCCTGTACGTCGCCCTGGAGGGCCAGGACGCCGATGACAGGGGTGTCGTACATGGGTGACATGCGTGCTACCAGCCCCGGTTCGCGTAGCGCTCGGCCTCGGGGAGGGTGTCGCAGTTGATGCCGACCATGGCCTCGCCGAGGTTGCGGGACGCGTCCGCGATGATCTTCGGGTCGTCGTAGAAGGTGGTCGCCTTCACGATGGCGGCGGCGCGCTTGGCGGGGTCGCCGGACTTGAAGATGCCGGAGCCGACGAAGACGCCCTCGGCGCCCAGCTGGCGCATGAGCGCGGCGTCGGCGGGGGTGGCGACGCCACCGGCGGAGAACAGCACGACCGGGAGCTTGCCCAGCTCGGCGACCTCCTTGACGAGCTCGTACGGGGCACGCAGGTCCTTGGCGGCGGCGTACAGCTCGTTGTTGTCGTAGCCGCGGAGCCTGGCGATCTCGTTCTTGATCTGGCGCAGGTGACGGACGGCCTCGACGACGTTGCCGGTGCCGGCCTCGCCCTTCGAGCGGATCATCGCGGCGCCCTCGGCTATGCGGCGCAGGGCCTCGCCGAGGTTGGTGGCGCCACACACGAAGGGGGTGGTGAAGGCCCACTTGTCGGAGTGGTTGACCTCGTCGGCCGGGGTCAGGACCTCGGACTCGTCGATGTAGTCGACGCCGAGGGACTGCAGGACCTGGGCCTCGACGAAGTGACCGATGCGGGACTTCGCCATGACCGGGATGGACACGGCCTCGATGATGCCCTCGATCATGTCCGGGTCGGACATACGGGCCACGCCGCCGTCCTTGCGGATGTCCGCGGGGACACGCTCCAGGGCCATGACGGCGACGGCGCCGGCGTCCTCGGCGATCTTGGCCTGCTCGGCGTTGACCACGTCCATGATCACACCGCCCTTGAGCTGCTCGGCCATACCGCGCTTCACGCGCGCGGTGCCGGTTTCGGGCGTCTGGGCGGAGTTGGAGAGCGTGCTGGACACGGGTTGACCTCACTCGGTGAAAGAGGGTTGGTGCGACTTTTGAGGAAACGTGAGGGGAGCAGGCCACAGCAAGGGCCAATGGGGAGCCGGTGGATCGTTTTCGCCCCCGCCGCCCCTACCCGTCCCATCCCTGGGGGCTGCGCCCCCAGACCCCCGCTTCGGCCTGAACGGCCTCGTCCTCAAACGCCGGACGGGCTAAAAATTAGCCCCTCCGGCGTTTGAGGAGCGGGGGTTCGGGGGCAGCGCCCCCGA
>NZ_JBEYVP010000072.1:0-27330 GCF_040644035.1 Streptomyces sp. NPDC047042
CGCCCCTACCCGTCCCATCCTGTCCCTGGGGGCTGCGCCCCCAGACCCCCCTACGGCCCTGAACGGGCCTCGTCCTCAAACGCCGGACGGGCTGGAAATGCGGGCCGGCGCTGCAAGGGGAGGTGCGGGCCGGGGTTGGCAAGGGAGGTGGCGCGGCCGGGGCTCGCATTGGAGATGCCGCCGGGGCTGTAAAGGGAGGTGTGGGTCCGGCTGTTGCGGTAGATGCCGGCCGGGGCTGTTGCTGGAGGTGTGGGTCGGGCTGTGCAGGGAGGTGCCGCGGCGGGGGCTCTCGGCGGAGGGGTCGGAACGGCGCTCTCGGTGGTGATGCCGGCCGGGGCTCTCGGCGGAGGGGTCGGAACGGCGCTCTCGGTGGTGATGCCGGCCGGAGCTCTCGGCGGAGGGGTCGGAACGGCGCTCTCGGTGGTGATGCCGGCCGGGGCTCTCTGCGGAGATGCCGGCCGGGGCTTTCAGGGAAATGCCGGACGGGGCTCTCTGGGGAGAGGTCGGCCGGGGTTCTCCAGGGGATGTGTGTTCAGCGGCGGCGGCGGTGTAGGGCGATTGCTGCTGCTGTGCCTCCTGCTACCGCTCCTACTCCTGCTGCTGCCGGGATGCCTACCTTTGCCGCCTTGCGGCCTGTGCGGTAGTCCCTCAGGCGCCAGTCCAGTTGGCGGGCGTGTTTGCGGAGTTTGGCGTCCGGGTTGATCGCGTAGGGGTGGCCGACCAGGGACAGCATCGGGATGTCGTTGTGCGAGTCGCTGTACGCCGCGCAGCGCGGGAGGATCAGGCCTTCGGCCGCCGCCAGGGCGCGTACCGCTTCCGCTTTCGCGGGGCCGTGCAGGGGCTCGCCCACCAACTTGCCCGTGTATACGCCGTCTACCGACTCCGCGACCGTGCCCAGCGCGCCCGTCAGGCCCAGGCGGCGGGCGATGACCGTGGCGATCTCGACGGGGGCCGCCGTCACCAGCCACACCTTCTGGCCCGCGTCCAGGTGTGCCTGGGCCAGTGCGCGTGTGCCCGGCCAGATGCGTTCGGCCATGTACTCGTCGTAGATCTCCTCGCCGATCGACATCAGTTCGGCGACACGGTGGCCCTTGACGATGGAGAGGGCGGAGTCCCGGGCGTCCTGCATGTGCTCGGGGTCCTCGATGCCGGCCAGCCTGAACCACGCCTGCTGCCAGGCGAACCGGTAGAGGTCGCGGGTCTCGAAGAACTTCCGTTTGTACAGGCCGCGGCCGAAGTGGAAGATCGCGGCGCCCTGCATGACGGTGTTGTCGAGGTCGAAGAAGGCGGCGGCCTTGTCGTCACCCAGGACGGGGAACGCCGGTTCGTCCTCGGTGCCGGGGGGAACCGGCGCATGCGTCAGTTCCTCCAGCTCCTGGGAGGATTTCCGCGCTGCCTCCGCCGAGGCCTCGCCTGCCAACACGCTTCGCGCCGTGGCGGAGCGCCTACGGGGAGTGAGCCATCCGAGAGCGGCCATGACGTGAGCATAGCCAGTTTGTTCGGTGCTTCCGGAGTCGCGAGGTTCGAAGGTTGTGAACTCTCCGGAACGGTGCGGTTAAAGAAGCGGATCGGACCCTTCCCGTCACGGGTCCGGAGGCTGCCCGGGGTGCGCGGGACAATGGGCGTATGAGTCCCTTGTTCCGGCGCGTCGACCGCCGTGATCCCCAGTCTCGGCTTGTCACGTTGATCCGGAAGCCCGGTTGTCATTTGTGTGATGACGCACAGCTGGTTGTCGAGAAGGTGTGCGCGGATCTTGGTGTGCCGTGGGAACAGAAGGACATCACCCAGGACGAAGAACTCAACCGTGAGTACTGGGAACAGATCCCTGTCGTGCTCATCGACGGCGCCCAGCACACCTTCTGGCGCGTCGACGAAGAACGTCTTCGCAAAGCCCTCACATAGATTCCCGATCGATTACCGAGTGGTCGCGTTCTGACCAAGTGCCGAACGAGCAGTCCAAGTGGTCCGGAAAGTCGCTTAGGATCGAGGGCGGTTCAGATCTCGGGGGCGGGATTCATGAGGAGTGTGTCGGTTTTGCCCCCGAACGGTGCCTGTGACGGTGAGGAGCGGCGGTGCTCGTGCGCCGGTTCCATACGCGTGCGCCGGGGGTGCGTGACCCCGGTCACGTTGGCCGGGCAAATCGGACACCATCTTTGTGCACGCGTTCACAAAGACATAGCCTGCTTTCGACGGGGCGGTCCGGGGACGTGTGACCGCCTGCAGCCCCGCGCTACCCGCAGGAGCACCGTGGCAACTGGCCGAACTCACCGAACGGCGACCCGCAGCCGAGGGATTCCCGAGGCCACCGTCGCCAGGCTTCCGCTGTACCTCCGTGCGCTGACCGGACTGTCGGAGCGCTCGGTGCCCACGGTTTCCTCCGAGGAACTGGCCGCGGCCGCGGGAGTCAACTCCGCGAAGCTGCGCAAGGACTTCTCTTACCTGGGTTCTTACGGAACGCGTGGGGTCGGCTACGACGTCGAGTATCTCGTCTATCAGATCTCGCGTGAGCTGGGGCTGACCCAGGACTGGCCGGTTGTGATCGTCGGCATCGGTAATCTCGGCGCCGCCCTCGCTAACTACGGCGGCTTCGCCTCCCGTGGATTCAGGGTGGCCGCGCTCATTGACGCCGATCCCGCCATGGCGGGAAAGCCGGTCGCCGGTATTCCGGTGCAGCACTCGGACGATCTGGAAAGGATCATCGCGGACAACGGTGTGTCCATTGGCGTTATCGCCACGCCCGCCGGTGCCGCTCAGCCCGTGTGTGACCGGCTCGTCGCCGCGGGGGTCACATCCATTCTGAACTTCGCGCCCACCGTGCTGACCGTTCCGGACGGTGTCGACGTACGCAAGGTCGATCTCTCCATCGAGTTGCAGATCCTCGCTTTCCACGAGCAGCGCAAGGCCGGCGAGGAGGCCGACGCGGCGGCTGCCGCCGCCGACGCCGCAGCGGTCGCGGCCGACGCCGCGCGGATCTCGGCCAAGGGGCAGGGCCGTACCGGCAGCAGCAACGGCAAGGTCGGCGGCAGCAGTGGTGCTGGCGCCGGTGAGGGCAATGGGCCTGACGGGGACGTTCCCGCCGTGATGCCGGCATGAGTCTTCTCGTCGTCGGGCTGAGCCACCGCAGTGCTCCGGTCAGCGTCCTCGAGCGGGCCGCGCTGTCCCAGGACGCGCAGATCAAGTTGCTTCAGGACACCGTCGCCGCCGAACCCGCAGCCGAGGCGGCGCTGCTCGCCACCTGCAACCGCATCGAGCTGTACGCGGACGTGGACAAGTTCCACGCGGGTGTCGCCGAGCTGTCCACGCTGCTCGCACAGCACAGCGGGGTCGGGCTGGACGAGCTCACCCCCTATCTGTACGTGCACTACGAGGACCGGGCCGTCCACCATCTGTTCTCCGTGGCCTGCGGGCTCGACTCCATGGTTGTCGGCGAGGGCCAGGTCCTCGGGCAGATCAAGAACTCGCTCGCCCTCGCGCAGGAGATCCACTCGGCCGGGCGGCTGCTGAACGACCTGTTCCAGCAGGGGCTGCGGGTCGGCAAGCGGGCCCACTCCGAGACCGGCATCGACCGGGCCGGACAGTCCCTGGTCACCTTCGGGCTCCAGGAGCTGGCGGGCAGGGGGGCAGGGGGCTCGGTCGAGTCCTGGGCTGCGGGCAAGAAAGCCCTGGTCATCGGGGCCGGTTCCATGTCCTCGCTGGCCGCCGCCACCCTTGCGCGGATCGGCGTCGCCGAGATCGTCGTCGCCAACCGCACATCGGATCGCGCCGAGCGGCTCGCGCAGATCATCAACGAGAACAACGAGGGCGGGGAGAGCAACGAGGGTGGGGCGGGTTCCGT
Source organism: Streptomyces sp. NPDC047042 (assembly GCF_040644035.1). Lineage (NCBI taxonomy): Bacteria > Bacillati > Actinomycetota > Actinomycetes > Kitasatosporales > Streptomycetaceae > Streptomyces > Streptomyces sp. NPDC047042. The sequence continues at coordinate 3,836 of NZ_JBEYVP010000072.1, forward strand.
GTTCGCCCGTGCGGTTCCGATGGAATCGGTGCCCTTCGAGCTGACACGTGCCGATATAGCCGTTTCCTGTACCGGCGCGACCGGGCTCGTCCTCACCGCCGAGACCATCGCGGCCGCCGTCGAGGGCCGGGTGCCTGCCGACGAGGCCGGGCTGGCGCCTCGTACCGCCGCGAAGGGTGACGTACGGGCTGTCCTGCCGCCCACCAGCATCGGTACGGAGGACGGCTGTCCGCTCGACCTGAGTGCCGCGCCGGCCGGGCAGGCCGTGCAGGAGTCGGCCGGGTTCTCCGTGATGGGCGAGGCCGCCGTCGCCGGGATGGACGCGGCGACGCTGGAGCAGCACGCGGCCTGGGTGGACAACGGCAGCGTCGACCGCCGGGACGTCGGCCGTCGTACGCCGGACGACGACCGTGAGCTGATCGCCGCGCTCGCCCTGACCGCGGCCACCCTCGGACGGATTCCCGAGCGCCGGCGTCCCGAGGTGGTCGTCGGGGTTCCGCGGCCCGCCCCCGTGCTCTCGCTGCTCGACCTCGCGATGCCCCGGGACGTCGACGCCGCCGCGCACCGGCTGCCCGGCGTACGGCTGGTGGACATCGAGTCGCTCGCCGAGGCCTCGGCGGACGCTCCGATGGCCGCCGATGTCGACCAGGTCCGGCGGATCGTCGCCGACGAGGTCGCCGCGTTCGGGGCCGCCCTGCGGGCCGCGCACATCACACCCACCGTCGTCGCGCTGCGCGCCATGGCCGCCGATGTGGTCGCCGGTGAGATCGCCCGGCTCGACGGCCGGCTGCCCGGCCTCGACGAGAAGCACCGCGCCGAGATCACCCAGACCGTGCGGCGCGTCGTCGACAAACTGCTGCACGCGCCGACCGTACGGGTCAAGCAGCTCGCGGCCGAGCCCGGCGGCGCCGGGTACGCCGACGCGCTGCGCACCCTGTTCGACCTCGACCAGGAGACGGTCGCCTCCGTGTCCCGGGCGGACAACGCGGACAACGAAGACGGCCACGCCGAGAACCGAGGGCGAGCATGAGTGAGCCAGTACGAGGGCCGGCGCCAGGGGCGCTGAGACTTGGGACCCGGCGGAGTCAACTCGCCCTGGCCCAGTCCGGGCAGGTCGCGGACGCCGTGCGGCGGCTGACCGGGCGGCCCGTCGAGCTGGTCGAGATCACGACGTACGGCGATGTGTCCCGTGCGGACCTCGCCCAGATCGGCGGCACGGGTGTCTTCGTGACCGCCCTGCGCGACGCGTTGCTGCGCGGGGAGGTCGACTTCGCGGTGCACTCGCTGAAGGACCTGCCGACCGCGCAGCCCGACGACCTGGTGCTGGCCGCCGTACCGAAGCGCGAGGATCCGCGTGACGTGCTCGTGGCCCGCGACGACCTGAAGTTCACCGACCTGCCGCCCGGCGCGCGGGTGGGGACGGGGTCGACGCGGCGCACCGCCCAGCTGAACGCGTACGCGCGTGCCCATGGGCTGAGCGTCGAGGTCGTCCCGGTCCGGGGGAACGTCGACACCCGGATCGGGTTCGTGAGACGTGGTGAGCTGGATGCCGTTGTCCTGGCCGCGGCCGGGCTCAACCGGATCGGGCGCGCCGACGAAGTGACCGACTTCCTGTCGGTCGACATGGTTCTGCCTGCCCCTGGCCAAGGGGCCCTGGCGATCGAGTGCAGAGCGGGGAACACCTCCCACGACTCCGACCTGATCGCGGCACTCGGCGCGCTCGACGACCCGGACACCCGGGTCGCCGTGACCGCCGAACGGTCACTGCTCGCCGCCCTGGAGGCCGGTTGCAGCGCCCCTGTGGGCGCGCTGGCCGACCTTCTGGCCGACGGGCAGATTGTCAAGGAGATGCGCCTGCGCGGCGTCGTCGGCACGACCGACGGCTCGACGCTGGTGCAGCTGTCCACCACCGGTCCCGTGCCCGAGACGTACGACCAAGCAATGGCGCTCGGCCGTGAACTCGCAGCCGAGATGCTTGCCAAGGGCGCGGCCGGTCTGATGGGGGAGCGAGCACAGTGAGCCCCACCACCCTTCCCGCCGGTCCGGACCATGGGCACGTCACCTTTCTGGGTGCCGGACCCGGGGATCCGGGACTACTGACTCTGCGCGCCGTCGAGGCGCTGGCGAACGCGGACGTACTGGTCGCCGAGCACGAGGTGCTCGACGTCGTACGCACGCACGCCAGACAAGGCGTTGCCGAGCTCGACACCGAATTGGACACGCCTATCGGCAGCACGCATCCAGGCACAGGCACGCCTCAACTCACGGTTGTTGACGGAGCGTCAACAACCGCTGGTGTACCCGCTGTGCGGGATGCCGCACATCTTGTCATGGAGGCCGCGCGGGGCGGCAGGCGGGTCGTCCGTGCGGTGTCCGGTGATCCCGGGCTCGACGCGTACGCCGCCGGAGAGATGCTGGCGTGCGCCCGCGCGGGCGTCCCGTTCGAGGTGGTACCGGGCGTCGCGGCCGCCGTGGGCGTGCCCGCGTACGCCGGTGTGCCGCTGCGGGACGCGCAGGGCGCGGACGTCCGTTTCGTGGACGCCCGTACGGCTTCCGACCGGTGCTGGACCGAGGTCGGGGCCTCGGACGGGACGGTCGTCGTCTCGGCGACCCTGGACTCCGTCGCGGCGGCGGCGGGTGAGCTGGTCGCGGCCGGGCGCAAGCCCGACACCCCGCTGACGGTGACGATCGCCGGGACCACGACGCGTCAGCGGACCTGGACGGCGACGCTGGGGACCATCGCCCAGACGTTCAAGCAGGGCAAGGTGCTGCCGTCGCCCGACGGTGGCCGGCCGGTGATAGCCGTGGTCGGCGAGCGGTCCGCGCCCGCGCAGCGTGAGCAGTTGTCGTGGTTCGAGAGCAAGCCGCTGTTCGGGTGGCGGGTGCTGGTGCCGCGTACGAAGGAGCAGGCGGCGTCGCTCTCCGACCAGCTGCGGTCCTACGGGGCCGTGCCGCACGAGGTGCCGACGATCGCCGTCGAGCCGCCTCGGACCCCGCAGCAGATGGAGCGGGCCGTCAAGGGGCTCGTTACCGGGCGCTATGAGTGGATCGCTTTCACCTCGGTGAACGCGGTGAAGGCTGTTCGGGAGAAGTTCGAGGAGTACGGGCTCGATGCGCGGGCCTTCGCCGGGATCAAGGTCGCGGCGGTGGGGGAGCAGACCGCCAAGGCGTTGGTCGCCTTTGGTGTGAAGCCCGATCTGGTGCCCAGTGGGGAGCAGTCGGCTGCTGGGTTGCTGGAGGACTGGCCGCCCTACGATCCGGTGTTCGATCCGATCGACCGTGTTTTCCTGCCTCGGGCCGATATCGCCACGGAGACGCTGGTCGCCGGGCTGATCGAGCTGGGCTGGGAGGTCGATGACGTCACGGCTTACCGGACCGTGCGGGCGTCGCCGCCGCCGCAGGAGACTCGGGAGGCGATCAAGGGGGGTGGCTTCGACGCCGTTCTCTTCACGTCGTCGTCGACTGTGCGGAACCTGGTGGGGATCGCGGGGAAGCCGCACAACGTGACGGTGATCGCCTGTATCGGGCCGGCCACGGCCAAGACCGCTGAGGAGCATGGGCTGCGGGTGGATGTGATGGCTCCCGAGCCATCCGTGCACAAGCTGGCCGAGGCCCTCGCCGACTTCGGGTTGAAGCGGCGGGTGGCGGCGGTGGAGGCGGGGGATCCGGTGGCGCGGCCGAGTGAGCGGCGGCCGGGGGCCCGGCGCCGGCGGTCCACTACGTGAGATGAGACGGGGCGTCCCGACCGGGACGCCCCGTCTATTTGCAGGAGTGATTGCCGTCGCATGATCCGACCCACTACTTTAACTCGCAAGGAAATCGCTTGTCAGGACAAACCTGGCGCTCTGACAGGCGAAACGGTTACCTGCGGGTAGTACCTGGTGGTGAGGTGAACGGTGGGCCGCCCTGAACGACCCCTGGACCCCGAGGCCGGGCCCACAGCACGCTTCGCGCATGAGCTGAGGGCACTGCGACGAGCGGCCGGCTCGCCGTCGTACCGGACCATGGCCGGGCACACCGGTCTGTCGGTGACCGCCCTGTCACGGGCCGCGTCCGGCGAACGGCTGCCGACGGCGGCGGTGGTGCGGGCCTACGCCCAGGCGTGCGGGGCCGATCCGGACGAGTGGGAGTCCCGCTGGGAAACCGTCACCGATGAGGTCCACTCACCGTCGGCCACGGACTGCGACGCGCCTTACCAGGGGCTGGCGCGGTTCGAGTACGGGGACCGGGACCGGTTCTTCGGCCGGGACCGGCTGGCTGAGGGCGTGCTCGAACTGGTGAGAGAACACCGGTTCGCGATACTGCTTGGTGACTCGGGCAGCGGCAAGTCCTCGTTGCTGCGGGCCGGCCTGCTGCCCCGCCTGAACGATCTCGTCCGGGAGACGGGTCGCGGCAGGGACATCCGGCTGATCACGCCGGGGGCCCAGCCCGCCGTCACCCATGGCAGTCTCCTGGAGCCGTCTCAGGACGGGCCGGAGCGGTTCGTGGTGGTGGACCAGTTCGAGGAGATCTTCACCCTGTGCCGGTCCGGGGTCCAACGCCGGCGGTTCGTGGACCAGCTCCTCGCCGCCCGGGAACCCGCCGGCCGGCTGCGTGTCGTCATCGCGCTGGGCAGCAGCTTCCACAACTGGTGCGCGGAGCACGCCGGGCTCGCGGAGGCGTTGCAGCACGCCCTCACCGTCCGCCCGATGAACCGGGTGGAGCTGCAGGAGGCGGTCGTCAGACCGGCCACGGCGGCCGGCCTGCGGGTGGAGCGCGAACTCACCGCCCGGATCGTCGAGGAGGCCGCGGACCGGCCCGGCGCCCTGCCGATGCTCTCGCAGGCCCTGCGGGAGACCTGGCGAAGACGGCGCAGCGGTGTCCTGACGCTGGCCGCCTACGAGGCGGCGGGCGGCATCCACGGAGCGATCGCCGCGGCCGCCGAGGAGGTCTACGGACGGTTGTCCCCCGCCCAGGCGGACACCGCCCGCCGGCTGCTGCTGGCACTGATCGACCCGGGCGCCGGTACCACGAACACCCGTCGTCCCGTCAGCCGCGCCGACCTGCGCGAGTGGTCCGATCCCGAGGTGCCCGGGGTCCTTCAGCGACTCGTCCGCGCCCGGCTCGTCACCCTCGGCGAGGAGAGCGCCGAACTCGCCCACGAGGCCCTGATCACCCGCTGGCCGCGGCTGCAGGCGTGGATCGAGGCCAACCGCGAACGGCTCGTCGAGCAACGCCGTCTCAGCGAGGCCGCCCGGATCTGGGAGGAACGCGAACGCGACCCCGGAAACCTCTACCGAGGCGCCCAACTCGCCGTCACCGACCTGCTGTTCGGGCGGGGCGTGAACGACGGTGACCTCACCGGGCGGGAACGGGCCTTCCTCAGCGCCTCCCGGGTCGCCGACTCCATGGAACGCTGGACGGCGGGCCGGATGCGCAGCCGGATGCGCGGGCTGGCCGTGGCTCTCACCGTCGTCGTGGCCGGTGCGCTCGTCGCCGGCCAGCTGGCCTGGCAGCGCGACCACGCGGCCGACCAGGACAAGCTGCGCGCGGGGGCCCTGGAGGCCGCCGCCCTCGCCACCCGGACCCAGCCGGTCGATCCCCGTACCGCCGCCCTGTTCAGCGTCGCCGCCTGGCGGCTCGCCCCCTCCCCGGTCAGCCGCGCGGCCCTGATCAGCACGCTCGCCGAGACCGAGGACGACATCCTGACCGGGCCGGTGCTCGGTGACCACGACCGCGCCTTCCTCACCGACTCCGGCCGCACACTGCTGGTCGCGGGCGCCGGCGCCTGGTCCTCCTGGGACGTGGTCACGCACCGCCCCACCGGATCGGGCCCACTGCCCGACGGCCAGGTGACCGAGGCCGACCCGGCGGAGGGGACCCTGCTGCTGACCGGCGGGCGGCTGTGGCGGCCGGCCGCGGGCACCACCCCCCTGCACCCCGAGACGGAGGGCCGGATCCTCGGGTTCGGGGCCGACGGGAACAGCTATGTCGTACGGGACTCCGGACCTGACCCCAGGGTGCGGCTGCGCGCGGTCGACGACGGCAGGACGGTGTTCGAGACGACGGGCGACGCCCGTCCCGTGCCCTCGCCGGACAACGGGCTGGTGGCCGTCTGCCGGCCGGACCGGCCGCCGCAGGTGTGGGACACCGCCCGTGACCTGATCCGGCCGGGCGACTGGGCGACCCTCCGGGCAGCGGACTGCTCCCCGGCGACCGTCGTCTTCGGCGCGCGCGGCACCCGGCTCGCCATGGCCACGGACACCGGTGTCCGCGTCTGGGACACCGCCACCGGGCGGCAGCTCGCCGACCTCGCCGGGCCCGCTCCCGGGCACCTCGCCTTCACGCCGGACGGGGCGTTCCTGGCGGCCTCCGGCCCCGACGGCGTCACGGTCTGGCGGATCGCGGCACCACGGCTGCCGGTACTGCGCCAGCCGCTGCCCGGCGGCTCCGTCACCGCCCTCGCCTGGGACCCCGACGGCCGGACCCTGCGCTATCTGACGGGCAGCACGGTGCACTCCCTCGACCTCGCCGCGACCCTGGCCGCGCCCTGGCGCAAGCGGCCCATGGCGGCCGTACTGCTCAGTCCGGACGGCCGGTTCCTGGCCACCGCGCAACGGACCGAGGCCGGTTACCGGCTCCGTCTCCAGGAGACGCGCTCCGCCCGGCTCGTCACCGAACTGGCCGTCCCCCGCCGGCCCACGGACCCCGTCGGGGCCTCCCGCCCGCTGCTGGCCTTCAGCCCGGACAGCCGTAGCGTCGCCTACGGCACGGCCGCCGTCTCCGGGGCCCCGCACACCGCGCGGTTCACGGTGCGCGACATCTCACCCGCCGGCCGGAAGGCCACCACGTTCGACGTGACGGGTCCGGCCGGGTCCACGGCCCGCGGCATCTTCCTCACCGCGCACGGCCGGCACCTGCTGGTCGGCTGGCGCACGCCCGCGGGCCTGCTCGCCGCGCAGATGTGGGACACCGCGCACGGGCTTCCGTGGGTGCGGTCGAACGATCCGAAGGCCGTGGTCAAGGAGGCCCTGGCCGCCGGCTTCAGCGGCCGGATGGCCATATCGCCCTACGCACCCGACCCGCATCCCGTGTTCATCGACGGACGGCAGACCTACGCCATCGCGGTCAGCGCCGGCGGTGCGCACACGGCCACCGGCGGGGCCTTCGGCACCGTCACCGTATGGGACCGCGGAACGGACCGGGTGCCCCGGGCCGTGATCCCCGCGCCCTCCACCGACACCGGCTGCGCGGCCTGCGCGCTGGTCACCGCCCTGGCCTTCAGCCCCGACGGCACCACCCTCGCCATCGCCTACGGCTCGGGAGCCCTGAGCCTGTGGGACCTCGACCTGAACCGGCCCCTGGGCGGCAGCCCGGCCGGTTCGGGCGACGTGATCGACTCGCTGGCCTTCGGCCCCGACGGCTACCTCTGGGCCGCCGGCCCGCACGTCTTTGTCCGCGCCTACCCGGTCGGCCCCGCACAGGTCGCCGTCCGGCTCTGTGCCCGCGCGGGCCGGTCGCTGACCGTCGCCGAGTGGCGGCGCTACCTGCCCGGCGTTTCCTACCGGCGCGTCTGTGACGGGCCCAGCCCTGACGACGGGTCCGCGCGGACCGTGACCGAGGCCGGACCCGGCCTTGTCGAGCCCGCCCGCACGCCACCGCCACCGCCATCGCCATCGCCATCGGTGCCGGCCGTGCTCCCGGGCGCCTCCGACGGGCGGAAGCCCTCGTCCGTCCCCGATCCCCGGCCCCGGGCGCGCGCGGAGGATCGCGCGGGGGAGAACCGGGGGGCTTCGGACGAGAACCGCAGGACGGGGAAAGCGGGCCGGGGGAACTCCGCCGACGCTGCGGAAACCCTCCGGCCTCCGCACGGAAACGCAGGTGACACCCAGCGGCGGCATACCCGCCGGTAGGTCGTCGATCGGGTTGTTTACCCCTCTGACCTGCATTGATCAACAATTCGGGGGCTCCGAAAGTGGATGTCGAACGGCCCGCCCCACCGCCGCCCGCCTCCCCCCGGTGCGGCGGCGGCGCGGTCACCGTGCCGGCCCTCACACCCCCGAGGGCCGGCAAATCCAGGTAGCGCAGCAGTTACCGGATTTTCGTCAGCCGAGCTTTCCCACGTCATGGGAAGCCGACTTTCCCCTGGAGTATTCGATGCGATTCGCGCTCCGCTCAACCCCCACCACCCGCACCCGCCGCGTCGCCCGCAGTGCCGGTGCCGTCGCCGCCCTCGCGCTGGGCGCCTCCCTGCTGGCGGCCCCGCAGTCCTACGCCGCCGACAGCCCCTCCGTCGCGGAGCTCCTCCAGCGCTGCGGCTCGGCCGACCTGTGCAAGTTCCACCCGCAGAGCTACACCGCGTACACCGGCCCGGGCCACCAGGTCGGCGCCACCTACTACAACTGCACCCACGAGAACGCCCCGAGCACCGTCACCTGGTCGGACACGACCGCCACCACGAACTCGGTCGGCGTCGCGATCGAGGCGCAAATGGAGTTCTGGAAGGTCTACAAGGCCTCCGTCGAGGTCTCGTACTCCCACTCCTGGACGACCTCCCACACCAACACCGACAGCAAGGGCATCAACGTCCGCCCCGGATACAAGGGCTGGGTCGTGCGGGGCGAGGCCAAGCAGAAGGCCAAGGGCTGGTACGAGTTCCACTTCGGCAAGCGCTACTACGGCCACTACATCTGGTACATCAACAACTACCAGGCGGCGGGCTGGGACGCCGACCACCCCGGGAACGCCTACGCCGAAGGGCATGACGCGGTGATGACGTCCGGCGAGCGCGCCGCGCACCACTGCTGAACCGTCCCGTAGGACAGCGGGCGGCCCGGCGCAGGCAACGGACCGCGCCGGACCGCCCGCCCCCACCGAGAAGTGGTTTCCGTGATGCCAGACAGTCGTGTTCGTCCGCGTGCCGCCCTCGCGGCAGCCCTGTGCTCGCTGCTGTTGCTCACGGGCTGCGGCGGCGCGTCGAAGGGAAACACTGCGACCGCCTACGCGGACGAGGTGGGGCCGACCGTGATCGGCACCGACGGTTCGCCCGAGAGCCGGGTCGTGGCGGCCCTGTACGGCGAACTGCTCGCCGACGCGGGCGTGAAGGTGCGTACGGCGAGCACCCGTTACTCCTCGCCCGCCGACACCACGCGGGCCGTGGCGGAGGGCCGGATCGGCCTCGCACCCGCCTACGAGACCTCGACCCTGCGCGCCCTGCCCGAGGCCCAGACCCTGCCCGGCAACATGGCCGCCACCCTCAGCATGGCCCTGCCCCCGGGCATCGACGCCCTGCCGCCCGCACAGGCACAGAACGGTGTCGTCCTCGCGGTCACCCCGGCCACCGCCCGCACGCACGGCCTGCGCACCCTCGCCGACCTCGCGAAGGCCGGCCGCCTCACCCTCGGCGGCCCCGCCTCCGGCGATCCGGACGCTCCGTCGGCCGCCTCGCTGCGGAAGGTCTACGGCACCCAGCTCACCGAGTCCGGTACCTCGGCCACCGCCGACGTCCTGGTCCTGCACGGCACCGACCCCGTCATCACCCGGGACGGCCTGGTCGTGCTGACCGACCCGAAGAACGCCCTGCCGCCCGAGCACGTCTTCCCGCTCATCGGCGCCCCCTACGCGGGTCTGGCCGCAAGCAAGGCCCTGGCCCGCCTCAACTCCCGGCTCACCACAGCGCAGTTGGCCGCACTGGCCGCCTCCGTCGACGGAGGGGCGTCCCCGTCCGGCACGGCGCGCACCTGGCTGCGGTCCAACGGCCTGCTCGGCTGAGCCCTCCACGCCCTTCCTCGCAAGCGAAAGGCACCATCGACATGGGCAACCTCCGCAGAAAGCTCACCATCGCCGCGCTCGCCGTGGCCTCCGCCACTGGCGTCCTCGCGGCACCCGCGACCGCCAGCGCCGCCACCGCCAACGTGCAGATCAAGATCTGCAACGACAACGGCTCCGCCCTCAAGTTCTTCCTCGTCGGCAACAACGACCAGGGCGACTGGATCCACTCCCGGTTCTGGGACGTCCCGGCCAAGGGCTGCATCACGGCCGGGGACTACTGGTGGGAGACCAACAGCTCGGTCGAGTTCCACTACGTCCGTCCCCCGGCCGGCTGGAGCTGGCACCAGGTGTACGTCCCGAAGTCCAAGAACGGCAGTACCTTCACCTACCACCAGGGCTAGGCAAGACCACCGCCCGCCCCGGGGCCCGGCCGGCGACACACCGTCGGCAAAGGTGCCCCCGGGGCGGGCGTAGCGTAGAAGGCATGTCGACGTACGGATCCTTTCCCGGCTCGCGGCCCCGGCGGCTGCGGTCCACCCCCGTCATGCGGCGCATGGTCGCCGAGACCCGGCTGCACCCCGCTGACTTCATCCTCCCGGCGTTCGTGCGGGAGGGCGTCAGTGAGCCCGTGCCGATCGCGGCCATGCCCGGGGTCGTGCAGCACACGCGGGACAGCCTGAAGAAGGCGGCCGCGGAGGCAGTGGCGGCCGGGGTCTCCGGGATCATGCTCTTCGGGGTGCCGGAGGAGTCGAAGAAGGACGCCGTCGGGACCCCGGGGACCGATCCCGACGGGATTCTGCAGGTGGCCATCCGGGACGTGCGGGCCGAGGTCGGGGACGACCTGCTGGTGATGTCCGACCTGTGTCTCGACGAGACTACCGACCACGGCCACTGCGGAGTGCTGGACGACCAGGGGCGGGTCGACAACGACGCCACCCTCGAGCGCTATGCCGAGATGGCTCAGGTGCAGGCCGACGCCGGGGCCCATGTGGTGGGGCCCAGCGGGATGATGGACGGGCAGATCGGGGTCGTCCGGGATGCCCTCGATCAGATCGGGCGGGAAGACGTCGCGATCCTCGCCTACACCGCCAAGTACTCCTCCGCCTTCTACGGGCCCTTCCGGGAAGCCGTCGGTTCCTCGCTGAAGGGGGACCGCAAGACGTATCAGCAGGACCCCGCCAACGTTCGGGAGTCCTTGAGGGAACTCGCGCTCGACCTCGAGGAGGGCGCCGACATCGTCATGGTGAAGCCCGCCGGGCCCTACCTCGACATCCTCGCCCGTGTCGCCGACGCCGTGGACGTCCCCGTCGCCGCCTATCAGATCTCCGGGGAGTACTCGATGATCGAGGCCGCGGCGGAGAAGGGCTGGGTCGACCGGGAGCGGGCCATCCTGGAGACCCTGACGGGCATCAAGCGCGCCGGCGCGCAGAACATCCTCACCTACTGGGCCACCGAGGCCGCCCGCATGCTGTGAGCCCGCTCGGCCGCGGGTGCGTGCGGTGCGTGCTGCTGGGTCAGGGGGGACCTGGCGGACGACGATGACGGGCCCTCGTCCCGTACGCCCTCGCCGTCCTCGCACGCCGTGAGGGTGGTGAGCGCGACGAGCGCGACCGCCGTGGCGGCGAACAGGCGCGTACGGGAGGTGCGTACGGACATGGGGGTGCCCTTTCCGGGGAGGGACGGGAGGGGGGGTGGGGCACCAGCTTGTTGCGCGATCCGTCCCAGCGCCACGTTCTGCCGGGAATCTGGGACGCCTGTCCGTCCGTCGGCCTGCTGACCTGCGGTGATGGCGTCCCGGTCCGGGGCCTTCCGGGACGGTCCGGGGGACGGCCGGGGGACGGTCGGGGGCGCTTTTCGAATTTCGAACATCAACTGCGGGCGGCGGATAGGTTGTTGTCCGTTGTAGAGGTTTGGACATCAGCTCCCCAGGGAGAGGCCCCATGAGCGGCGATGCTCTCAGTCAGGACCCCGCCGAGCTGCGAAGGAGGATCGACACCACCAAAGCCCACCCGGCCCGGGTCTACGACGTCTTCCTCGGCGGCAAGGACAACTACCCGGCCGACCGCAACGCGGCGGCCGCGGCGCTCGCCGCCAACCCCCGCGGTTACCTCGACGTCCGGCACAACCGTGACTTCATGCGGCGCGCGGTGACGACGATGGCGGGCGAGGAGGGCATCCGGCAGTTCCTGGACATCGGCACCGGGCTGCCCACTCAGGACAACGTCCACCAGATCGCCCAGCGCATCGCGCCGGACAGCCGGGTCGTCTACGTCGACAACGACCCGATCGTTCTCGCCCACGCGCGCGCCCTGCTCACCAGCGGGCCCGACGGTCGTACCGACTACATCGACGCGGACCTGGCCGACCCGGCGCAGATCCTCGAACACGCCCGCAAGACCCTCGACTTCGACCAGCCGATCGCGCTCGTCCTCGCGGCGGTCCTGCACTTCGTGGCCGAGCCGGAGGCGTACGACATCGTGCGTGAGCTGGTCGACGCGTTGCCGTCCGGCAGCCGGCTCGTGCTCAGCCATCTCACCGAGGACCTGAACCCCGAGAACATCCGCGCGGTCCAACGGACTTACACCGAGCGGGGGTTCACCTTCGTGCTGCGGTCCCGGGCCGAGGTGGAGCGCTTCTTCGAGGAGAACGGGCTCACCCTCGACGAGCCGGGCGTCGTCCCCGCCCACCACTGGCGTCCCGACGGTGGCGCGCCGGTCCCGGAGCAGGTCGAGGCCGCGTACTTCGAGTCGCTGGACGACATCGAGAAGGTCCGCTATCGCGACATCAACGACGTCACGGACGCGGACATCAATGTGTATGGGGCGAGTGGGAGGAAGGGCTGAGGGGTGTCTGGCGGAGTGGGTTGCGGGCTTCGGTCCGGATCGTGAAAAGCGGTTGTAGGTTGCAGGCATTTCTCTAGGGTGTGGGCAGGGGACGTGTCGTCCGCCCGCCCGCCTGAAGGAGCCGCACATGACAGCCGCTTCCGCTTCCGCCTCCGTCGCTGCCGTGCCCGCGCTCGCCGCGCGGGCACGGGTGGTCGGCGGGTCTGCCGTACGGGACATCCTGGCCGTCACCGCGCGGCCCGAGGTGATCAACTTCGCGGGCGGGCTGCCCGCACCCGAGCTGTTCGACGCGGAGGGCGTGGCCGCCGCCTTCCGGGACGTGTTCGCGGACACGCCCGCGCGCGCCCTGCAGTACGCCACGACCGAGGGCGAGCCCGCCCTGCGTGAAGCGCTCGCGATACGGCACACCGCGCGCGGCCTGCCCACCGACGCCGACGACCTCCTCGTCACCACCGGTTCCCAGCAGGCCCTGTCACTGCTCGCCACCGCGCTGATCGAACCCGGGGACGTCGTCCTCGTCGAAACGCCCTGTTATCTCGCCGCCCTTCAGGTGTTCGGGCTGGCCGGGGCGCAGGTCGTCGCCGTGGCGGGGGACGCCGACGGGATCGATCCGGGGGCGCTGGAGGAACTGGTCGCCCGGCACCGGCCCAAGCTCCTCTACACCGTGCCCACCTTCCGCAACCCCACCGGCCAGACCATGCCGGCCGACCGCCGGGCCGCCGTGGCCGAGGTCGCCGCGCGGCTCGGGCTGTGGATCGTCGAGGACGACCCGTACGGCGAGCTGCGCTTCGAGGGCGAGCGCGTGCCGTGGATCGCCTCCTTCCCGGGCGCGGAGGACCGTACGGTTCTGCTCGGCTCCTTCTCCAAGGTCATGGCGCCGGGGCTGCGGTTGGGCTGGCTGCGGGCACCGGAGCTGTTGCGGCGGGCCTGTGCCGTCGCCAAGCAGGCCGCCGACCTGCACACCCCGACCGTCAACCAGCTCGCCGCCGCCCGTTATCTGGCCGACCAGGATCTCGACGCCCATGTGCGGCGCGTGGCCGGCGTTTACGGGGAGCGGCGCGACGCCATGCTCGCCGGGATCGGGGGCGCGCTGCCGGAAGGGTCGAGCTGGACCCGGCCCGAGGGTGGCATGTTCCTCTGGGCCCGGCTTCCGGAGGCGTACGACACCGGCGCACTGTTGCGGGGAGCGGTGGAGCAGGGGGTGGCGTATGTGCCGGGGGCTCCCTTCTTCGTGGGTGAGGGGGACCGGGCGACTCTGCGGCTGTGCTTCGTCACCCAGACTCCGGAGGAGATCGGGGAGGGGTTGCGGCGGTTGGGGGCGGGGTTGCGGTAAGCGGTAAGCGCTCGTCGCGCAGTTCCCCGCGCCCCTGTCGGGGCGCTGCGGCTAGTCCCACCAGAAGGACCAGGTCTGCTTGGCCAGGAGTTCGTGTTCGGCGTATGCGGGCAGGGTGGTGTGGGGTCCCTGCGTGATGTTGTCCGGGCAGAACGCGAAGTGCTCGGCGGCTATCGCCTCGGCCTCGGCGAGGGTCGTCGGCGGGGCTGCCACCGACAGCACCAACTGGTTGAAGGTGAGCGCCAGTACCCGTATGCCGAAGCGGTCCTCCCAGGAGCGGAGTACCGCGCACAGGCGGGCCGTGTCGCTCTCGTAGTTCGCGGGGCCGGACCAGCCGATGGCGGCGGGGACGTCGGCGGAACGACGGGCGGGGACGAGGGCGAGGCGCGGTTCCTTGAAGGAGGAGCCGGGTGCGAGGAGCGAGTCGGCCAGCCGGGCGGCGAGGAGGTCGGCCTGCTCGGTGCCGGTGCCGGTGCCGGTGTCGGTGTCGGTGGTGGCGGCTGCCGGGGCCAGGCCTGGCCAGTCGTCGTCCTCCGCCGCGTACTCGTCCCAGAAGCCGGTGAGGACGTCCTCGGGGTCGTGGTCCCCGGGGTACGAGGCGTCGGCGGGCATCAACTCCCAGTCCTGGGGCCCGCCTTGGCCGCCGCCCACCTCTATGACCACGGGGACGAGCCCCGCGGCCCGGCACGCGTCGTGGTGCGCGGCCCAGTCGCCGGGGGCGGAGAGCGCGTCGGCATGCCAGAGGAGGGGCTCGTGCCACGGGCCCTCGTCCGTGGCGTCGATCAGTCTCCCGGCGGGGAGAGCGAGGCCGAGCGTGCCGCCGGTCGGGTCGGCAGCGAGGTGGGGCAGCGGATTGGGAAGTGTCGCCATGTCGGTGACTGTAGGGCCTGCCACTGACAACGGGCCCGAGCGGGAGGAAGCGCTGGTCAGCGGGCAACGGTTCGAGATCGGTCCGGTGTCGGCGCGGCCTCGAATTCGCGTCGGACCGGCCGAGAAATGGCGTAGAAATGGCGTAGAACTGGCAATGATCGGGCCATGGTTCAGCGGCGGGAGGGTGTAGGCGCCGTGAAGGGTCGATGGCTGTGCGGTGGTTGCGCCCCCACCATCGATGATCTTGCGTGGATCTGTCCTGAAATCGATGCCCACGGGCGGGCGTTGAATCCGGGTCGTGAGCGGATTACTGCCCCTGACCTGCAACGGCTAACCCCATTGACGAGTTCCCGCCAGTCTCCATAGCTTCTCCCTCTGGCCTGATCCGCTCGGTTGGCCCATATCGTTCCCTGGGGGGAAGCAATGAACTACTTCATCGAGGCGCTCAAGAAGTACGCGGTGTTCAGCGGGCGTGCGCGTCGCAAGGAGTACTGGATGTTCGCGCTGTTCGTGGGCATCATCTTCGCCGTGCTGCTCGGCATCGGCTTCGCGGCCCACGCGCTGTGGATCGTGTCCGTGGCCTACCTGGCGATCCTGCTGCCCGCTCTGGGCGTCACCGTCCGGCGACTGCACGACACGGGTCGCAGCGGATGGTGGATCTTCTTCGGGATCATCCCGCTCGTCGGCCCGATCACCCTGCTGGTCTTCTACTGCCTCGACGGCGACCAGGGCGAGAACAAGTACGGCCCCAACCCGAAGTTCGCCCCCGCGCAGATCTGACGCCCGCAGCGAGGGCATCGTCCCCGTGCCCTGCGTTTTGGCCGCCTGGTTCCTTCCGGGCGGCCTTCGCGTTTCTGAAGGCAGGGTCTCCGGGGGCGGTGATGATCAGCGGGCCGTGTACGCCGTGAACGCCGACCAGGCCTGGTGGGTGGTGGTGAAGGTGGGGCCGGTTTCGGGGTCGGGGTTCTTGGAATCGCGGACGTGGATGGTGTGGGGGCAGGTGGCGACCTCGACGCACGCGCCGCCCTCGGCGGCGCTGGAGCTGGACTTCCGCCAGGTGTAGGCAACTTCGAGGCACTGGCCGCCCCCGCTGCCGCTGTAGCTCGACGCGAACCACTCGAGTGGAGTGCTCATCGACCCTCCAGTAGACGATCCAGCAAGCCGAGAGAGTCTTCGGGAGATAGGGCCTGCGCCCGCAGCATCGCATGCTTGCGTTGGAGGATGGATACCCAGTTCGGGTCTGCGACCCACTCGCTTCCCCGGTGCGATTCGAGATAGGCCAGATGCTGGTGATCGGGCGTCTCCATGAGGGCGAAGGGGCCGCCGACTCCAGCGTGCGTAATGCGGTCCAAGGGGAGGAACTGCATGGAGATTCTCGGTAGTTCGATGCACTTGCGCAGGTGATGCAGCTGCTCTCGGTGCACAGCGGCGCCACCCACGGGAAAGTGGAGTGCGGGCTCCCAGACGACGAAGCTCATCGTTGGCGGATCCCTGCGCTGCACGATCTGGTGGCGCTCCATGCGGATGGCCGTCTTGGTTGCGACCTCGTCTTCGTCGAACGCCGGTACGCGACCACGGAAGACGGCGAGGGCGTATGGCTCGGTCTGGAGGATTCCGGGCAGCAGCGCGTTGTCGTACCAGGACAGGGAGATGGCCTCGCGCTCGTGGGCCACATACTGATCCGCGAACAGGGGGAACTGGTCGATCTCCGGGAGCGCGTCGACCCCGGCGACCAACGCGCCCTTCATATCGAGGAGTTGGTCGATCTCCTCCGCCAGGTCCCGCATCAGGGCGCGGCGGCCTTGTTCGATCGACGCGATCGTCTCCTCGTCGATCAAGAGTGCCTCAGCGAGCGCGCGCTGCGTGTAGCCCGCTGTATTGCGGGCCGCCTGCAACTGCTTCCCCAGCATCCTCATCGCCGAGTAGTTCTTCTTCCGCGAGGTCCGCGAACGGTTTTCGTGACTCATGCCCCTCCAACTCCCCACGCCTGCCCGGCCCCGACCCTGGACGAACCCGTACAAAAAATCTGTACGGGTTCACGGGGTGATCCACGCTAGTCACTCTCCGCGACTCTCGTACCGTGAACGAGACGATCCAACCCGACCCCCTGCGCAGGAAGTTCTTCCGGCGCGAGCGCCGTTCCGTACCCGCCGCCAGGAAGTTCGCGTACGACTTCCTCGTCGACTGGGGCTTCGCCGGTAGCGAGCGGGGTGATGACGTGTTGCTGTGCGTGAGTGAGCTGGCGACCAACGCACTCGTGCACGGCGTACCGCCCGGACGGCAGTTCCTTTTGTTCCTGCGGTACGACGGGCAGGTGCTGCGGGTCGCCGTGCACGACAGTGGGCCGGGGGAGCCGTTCGTCGCCGAGCACGTGGGCGAGGAGGCCGGCGAGGGTGGGCGAGGGTTGTTTCTCGTCGCCGCGCTCAGTGACAAGTGGGGGGTTGGGGCGCGCGAGTTGGGCAAGGTGGTGTGGTGCGACTGGGATCTGCCGATCGACGCGGAGGCGTTCAGCCGGTCACCGTCACGATCACGATGACCGTGGCGACGATCGTGTCCAGGACGAGGCAGAACTCGGCGAGTGAGCGGGTCACCACCTTGTCGATGCGGTAGTGGTAGGCGTCCCATGCCGCGTGAGCCAGCAGGCCGCCGGCCACGAGGTACGCGCCCACGGTGTGTGTCACGCCCAGGGCTGTGGCTGCGGCGGCGCCGAACGCGGCCATCGCGGTCAGGTGGTACGGCCAGCCGCCGTGCGGGGGTGGGGTGTTGGGGGTTCCGCGGCTTTGCAGCAGCAGGCCGTAGGCCAGGAAGGGGACGGCCAGGGCGAGGATGACCCAGGTCGGGTCCACTTCTCCTCCGCCCAGTAACTCTGTGGCGAAGATGACGGCGACTGTGCCGAAGAACAGTGGCCATACGGAGGACGGTTTCCGGAGCGCCGCGGCCCCGAAGTAGATGAGCGCGGAGGCTGCCAGGGCGGGGGCCGCGTCGACGCCCTCGGACAGGTCGAGGCCTATGAGCGCGGCTGCCGCCACGCCGGCCAGTACGGGCCAGTGGTGTGTGATGCCCGGGCGAGGGGCGGACCCGGCGGTGACTGTGGTCTCCGGGTGATTCTCTGTAGGGCTCGTCATGCCTTGAACGTACATACCCCTTGGGGGTATGTAAATGCGGAGGTGCTGTAGAGGGCGCAGTCGGTTTACGAGCGGGCTGTCGGTCCGTATGGGTACCTTTGGCTCGGTAGTGCCGATTTGGTGCGAGGGGGACGAATGGTCGACGGAGTCGTCGAGCGGCCGGTACTCGCCGACCTGCACTTCGGGCGGGAGGACGCCGAACGGGACGTGACCGAAGGGCTGTTGCTGCGCGGCGGTTTCCTGCCCAACGCCGCCTACCGTGCCTCGGTGGCCGGTCGGAAGATGCTCATCATCGGGCGCAAGGGGTCCGGCAAGAGCGCTGTCTGTATGCAGTTGATGGCGGACGCGGGGGTCGATGGCGGGTACGGCGGAGGGAAGGCGCTCGTCACTCCGGACGAGGCCGCGGGGGAGGAGATCCGGCGGTTCGAGTTGCAGGGGCTGCCCGGGGATTCCGCCAAAGCGTTGATCTGGCGGTACTTGTTCGCCGTACATGCCGCTCGGCACCTGGTGACGCATGCCGGAAGCGGTGCGCATGGCCGCAAGGTGCCCGAGTCGGTGAAGGCACTACGTCGTTTCCTCAAACAGAGTGGGGAGTTGACGGACGGAGAGCGGCTCGGTGAACGGTTGGCCCAGTGGACTCGGGGCTTGCAGACCTCTTTGTCCCTTGAGGCGTTCGGGGTCAAGGCGAGTGTCGACGCGACGCATGCGCCTTCCGAAGGAGCGCACGCGATACGCCAGTTGGAAGTGGTCGAGCAGGGAGTCGTCCGTGCCTTCAGTGAGCTGGGATGCGCCCACGCGGGTGGCGGGAGTCATGGACACCAGCCCCTGCTGCTCATGGTCGACCAGTTGGAGCTCGTGTGGTCGGCCGAACCCGACAGCAACTCCATGGTCATCGGGCTGCTGCTGGCAGCCAAACATGCGGCGAAGCTCTACGGGCCGGCGGTTCGCTTCCTGTTGTTTCTGCGCGCCGACATCTATGACTCCCTGTCCTTCGGCGAGGGGGACAAGTTCCACGGCGACGAGTTGCGGATCGCCTGGACCGAGCAGGCGTTGCGGGATCTCGCACTGGCCAGGGCCCGGGCATCCGCCGGGGCGGAGCTGACCGAGGACGAGTTGTGGCAGGGGATCTTCCCGGCGCGCGTGGGCGATGAGGACATCGGGGCTTACCTGTTCAGCCGGTGTCTGCCCCGGCCCCGGGACGCCATCCAGTTCCTCAACCTCTGCCAGGAGACCGCCTGGCTGATCCACGGGCGGGAGCGGATCACCGAGGCGGACGTGGTGCAGGCGGGCCGGCAGTTCTCCGCGTGGAAGCTCAAGGATCTCTCGCTGGAGTATCTCGTCGCGCACCCCTTTCTGAAACATCTCTTCCCGCTCTTCCAGAACACGGGGTACGTGGTTACGCGGAGCGCCCTCCGCAGCCGTTTCGCCGCGGTCGTGGAGACGCTCCACGGGCTGTTCCCGGCCTATGCGGAGGCGCTGACCCTGGAAGGAGTCGTCGACATCCTGTACGGGGTGGGATTCCTCGGGGTGCGCCGGGGAAACAAGGTCGTGTTCGCCGGGGGCGACGACCTACCGGTACAACCGCACGAGACGGAGTTCCACGTCCACCGGTGTTTCCGGGTGGCGCTCGGGGTGACCTGTGCCCTCGGCATCCGCCGATACGAGCCGCAGGGGGTCGGATCGCGGGTCGTGTCCGGCAACTTCAGCCCTCAGGTTTCGGGGGCTACCGTCATCAGCCGCGACTACCGGCTGTTGCGCGAACTGCGCCGGTCCTGCCACTCCATCATCGCGCAGGTAGGACGGGCGGTGACACTGGCGACGGAGGCGCGCGACGAGATCACGCAGCAGATCAACCGCGTACTGGACGACGTCAATCGCAGCCTTGAGGGTGCAGCAGCCGTCGACGCGGACGATCATCTCCTCTCCACCGCCCAATACTTCACCACCCTGTCCGCCCAGCTTCTCGTCAGCGGACTCGATGACAGAGGGGGTGCGGGTGGCGTGGGGCACCGGATCGAGGAGGAAGCCCGGCGACTGCGTCGTATCGCGGGAGGCTCGTTCGGAAGCTCGGGTGACTCGGCGGGTGCCTGAGTCACTCGGGGTGAGTGACTGCCGGTCGTCCGGACAGGACTCGGGCGATGCTCTGGGAGGGCATGGGTGAAAGGCGTACTGCTCGCCGGGCGGTTCCGGATCACAGAGCGGCTCGGCGCGGGAGGCATGGGGGAGGTCTGGTCCGCGCAAGACGAACGGATGAGGCGTGACGTGGCGGTCAAGCTCGTCCACGCCCTGCCCTCGGGAGGCGACGAGGCGCAGACGCGGGCCCGGTTCGAACGGGAAGTGGTGCTGGCGGCGCGGCTGTCCCAGCAGAACATCGTCACCGTGCACGACTGGGGCGAGGTGGAGGACGGCGGGCGCCGGGTGCTCTACCTCGTGATGGAACTCGTGCGCGGCGTCCCGCTGAGTACGCGGCTCAAGAAGTCGACCCCGCCCTGGCCACAGGCGGTCGGGTGGGCAGCCCAGATCGCCCAGGCGTTGGACGCGGCGCACCGCAAGGGCGTCGTTCACCGGGACATCAAGCCCGCGAACGTGCTGCTCACAGACGCAGGGACGGTGAAGGTCCTCGACTTCGGGGTCGCGAAGTTCATGGGCGACACCCTTGGCGCCCGTGAACTCACCGTCACCGGCACCCCGCTCGGTTCCCCGATGTACATGTCCCCTGAACAGGCCGAGGGGGTGCGGGAGATCGACCACCGCAGTGATCTCTATTCCCTGGGCTGTCTCCTCTACCACGCTGTGGCGGGGCGACCACCCTTCACCGGCACCCCACTCGTCGTACTGAACCTGCAGATGCGCGGCGAGCCGGTGGCGCCGGCGAACCTTGTCGAAGGTCTGCCCGGCGCGCTGGACGAACTCGTGATGTGCCTGCTCGCCAAGCGGCCCTCGGAGCGCCTTCAGGACGCCGACGAGGTTCACAAGGCATTGAGCATGCTGCTGTTCGACCACGCGCTCACGCTGCCAGGGGACGAACTGCTGGACGTCGTAGGGCTCGGGTACGGCAACTCCAGCGCAGGGCGTGTGCTCATGAAGGCGTGGGAAGCCACGCGCGCGGAAGCCGATCAGATCCTGCGCCGGGCGCTCAGGGAGGCCGAGCACATGAGACAGGAGGCCGCCCAGATCCTTGCCGAGGCCCAGGAAGCCATTGCCAGGGCGCAGGGAGGGGCAACCCTGGGACGTTGTAAGCCCACCCTCGATCTCAGGAACTTCGGCTACGACTCCGTGGCGGTGGACCAGTGTGTGTCAGAACTCGCGGCCGAACTAGATGGTGCCCTGGCCCGTGTGGCTGAACTGGAAAAGGACATCAGGCAGTTGTACCTGGCCTCGGCGTCGCGTCGGATCGCCGACACATACGCGATTATCGAGCAGCGCGGGTTCAACCCTGTCCGCCTGCCCCGCTTCCAGTTCCGGGTCGTGCGGCCGGGCTACGACCGCAAGCAGGTGGACGCGTTCGTCAGCGCGTGTCTGGTCGACCGGGACCGCGCGCTGGCCCGGATCACCGCGCTGAAAGAACTGCGCGACGGCCCGCCCGAAGTGAGGTGAGGGGGCCGACCATGTGGTCGGCTCCCTCCTGCGTATCGCTCGGTCAGAGGCGTTCAGGTGTCCTGATGCCGAGTAGGGCCATTCCCTGGTGGAGGGTCTTTGCCGTTACGTCGGACAGGAACAGGCGGTTCTCGGCGATGTCCTTCGGCGGGGCCGGCTTGATCACCGGGCACTTGTCGTAGAACGTTGTGAACAGTGACGCCAGTTGGTAGAGGTACGCCGCCAGCTTGTGCGGGGCGTACTCCGTCGCCGCGTCCGTCACCGTTTCCGCGAACGCGTCCACGTGCAGGGCCAGCGCCCGCTCCGCTTCGTGCAGCTCGAGTTCCGGGTGCGGCTGCGGGCGTACCTCGCCGGCCTTGCGCAGGATCGACTGGATACGGGCGTACGCGTACTGGAGGTACACGCTCGTGTCGCCGTTCAGCGAGACCATCTGGTCCAGGTCGAACTTGTAGTCCCGGTTCGCCGACGTCGACAGGTCCGCGTACTTCACCGCGCCGATGCCCACCTGGGCGCCGCGCTCGGCGACTTCGGCTTCGGAGAGCTGGGCCTGCGTGTCCTTTTCGCGTACGACGGTCGTCGCGCGGTCCACCGCCTCGTCGAGGAGGTCCACCAGCTTCACCGTCTCGCCCTCACGCGTCTTGAACGGCTTGCCGTCCTTGCCGAGGACCGTGCCGAACGCCAGCTGGAACGCCTTGGTGTCCTCGTCGTTCAGCCAGCCCGCCCTGCGTGCCGTCTCGAAGACCATCTTGAAGTGGAGGGACTGACGGGCGTCGACCACGTAGATGAGGTTGTTCGCCTTCAGGTTGAAGACGCGGTCCCTGATCGCCGAGAGGTCGGTGGCCGCGTAGCCGTAGCCGCCGTCCGACTTGCGGATGATCAGCGGGACCGGGTTGCCGTCCGGGCCCTTGATGTCGTCGAAGAACACGCAGAGGGCGCCCTCCGAGTGGACCGCGACTCCCGACTCCTCCAGGAGGCGGCACGTCTCGTCCAGCATGTCGTTGTAGCCCGACTCGCCGACGATGTCCGCGTCCCGGATCTCCATGTCCAGCTTCTCGAAGACCGAGAAGAAGTAGATCTTCGACTCGTCCACGAACTTCTGCCAGATGGCGAGGGTCGCGGGGTCGCCGGCCTGGAGGTCGACGACCCGGAGGCGGGCACGGGTCTTGAACTCCTCGTCGGAGTCGAAGAGTTTGCGGGCCGTCTTGTAGAGGCGGTCCAGGTTCGACATCGCCTCCTCGCCGCTGTTCTCCGCAGCCGCGTCGTCCGACTTGTGGTCCAGCTCGTGCGGGTGCTCGTCCAGGTACTGGATGAGCATGCCGAACTGGGTGCCCCAGTCGCCGATGTGGTGCCTGCGGATCACGTTCTCGCCCGTGAACTCCAGGAGTTGGACCACCGCGTCGCCGATCACCGCGGAGCGGAGGTGGCCTACGTGCATCTCCTTCGCCACGTTCGGCTGGGCGTAGTCGATGACCGTCGTGCCCGGGTGGGGGGCGAGGGGGGCGCCGAGGCGGGCGTCGGGGTCCGCGGACCTTGCCGCGAGGTTCTCGATGATCGCCTTGTCGGTGAGCGTGATGTTCAGGAAGCCGGGGCCGGAGACCTCGATGTCCTTGATCAGGTCGGCGGCCGTCACGTTGGCGACGACCTGGGTCGCCAGGTCGCGCGGGTTGGCCTTGGTCTTCTTGGCGAGGGCGAGGATGCCGTTCGCCTGGAAGTCCGCACGGTCGCTGCGTCGCAGCAGCGGGTCCGCGTTTGCCTCCGGCAGGGTTGCCGAGAGGGCGTTCGCGAGGCGCTGGTGGACGGTGGCGGTGAGGGACTTGACCGGGGCCATGGAGTGGGTGCCGTTCTCCTGGGGGGTACGGGTGGACATCGGCGGACGACTCCTCGGCCTTGCCGTTCTCCTGCCGGTGCGTCTCCCGCGTCCGCTGATCCCCCGTAGCCAGCCACGTCTTCTTCGTTGCCCCGGCATCGAGCGCGGCC
>NZ_JBEYVP010000073.1:0-26863 GCF_040644035.1 Streptomyces sp. NPDC047042
CGTGGGGTCCCCCCCCGGGGGGGGGGCGCCTGGGGGGGCCCCGGGGGGGGCCAGTGGGGGGGCCCGGGGGCCTTTCCGGCCCCCCCGGGGGGGGGGCCCCCCCCGGGCCCCCCCCACCGCAGCCCGGGTGGGCGACACGTTCATGTTCGTGCCGCCCACACGGGCAAACTCCGCCCTACGGCCGGTGGAGGGTGGGAAGCGGTCAGATGAACGAGTTGATCTCGATCGTCTCCGTGCGGCCCGGGCCGACTCCGATCGCTGAGATCGGGGCGCCGGACATCTCCTCCAGGGCCTTCACGTACGCCTGGGCGTTCTTCGGGAGGTCCGAGAACGACTTGGCCTTCGTGATGTCCTCCGACCAGCCGGGGAGGGTTTCGTAGATCGGCTTCGCGTGGTGGAAGTCGCTCTGCGAGTACGGGAGTTCCTCGACGCGCTTGCCGTCGATCTCGTACGCCACGCAGACCGGGATCTGCTCCCAGCCCGTCAGGACGTCGAGCTTGGTGAGGAAGAAGTCGGTCAGGCCGTTCACGCGGGTCGCGTAGCGGGCGATGACCGCGTCGAACCAGCCGCAGCGGCGGTCACGGCCGGTGGTGACACCCCGCTCGCGCCCGATGCGGCGCAGCGCTTCGCCGTCCTCGTCGAAGAGCTCGGTCGGGAAGGGGCCGGCGCCGACGCGGGTCGTGTACGCCTTGAGGATGCCGATGACCCGGTTGATCTTCGTCGGCCCGACGCCCGAGCCCGTGCAGGCGCCGCCCGCGGTCGGGTTGGACGAGGTGACGAAGGGGTACGTGCCGTGGTCGATGTCCAGGAGCGTGCCCTGGCCGCCCTCGAAGAGGACCACCTTGTTGTCGTCGAGGGCCTTGTTGAGGACCAGGACGGTGTCGGCGACGTACGGCTTGAGCCGCTCCGCGTAGGTGAGGAGCTCCTCGACGACCTGGGCGGCCTCGATCGCCCGGCGGTTGAAGACCTTGGTGAGGAGCTGGTTCTTGCCGTCCAGCGCCGCTTCGACCTTCTGCGTCAGGATCGACTCGTCGTAGAGGTCCTGGACGCGGATGCCGACACGGTTGATCTTGTCGGCGTACGTCGGGCCGATACCGCGGCCGGTCGTGCCGATCTTCCGCTTCCCGAGGAAGCGTTCCGTCACCTTGTCCACCGTCACGTTGTAAGGCGTGATGATGTGAGCGTTACCGCTGATCAGGAGCTTGGACGTGTCGACGCCTCGCTCGTTCAGCCCGTTCAGCTCGGAGAACAGGACCGACGGGTCGACGACGACGCCGTTGCCGATGACGGGTGTGCATTCAGGTGTGAGGATTCCGGAAGGGAGCAGGTGCAGGGCGTACTTCTGGTCGCCCACGACTACCGTGTGGCCGGCGTTGTTGCCGCCCTGGTAGCGCACCACATAGTCCACAGACCCACCAAGCAGGTCCGTGGCCTTCCCCTTGCCTTCGTCACCCCACTGAGCACCGAGCAGCACAAGTGCGGGCACGCGCGTACACCCCTTCCGGGCGGGGCATGTCCAGGGTCAGGGGCGTACGCGGCTGAGCTGTTCGGCTCGTGCCTCGTACACCGGCGACCCTCGTCGGCCGCAACTCGTCGGACCCCGGGTGCCCCGGAATAGACCAAGCCCCTGGCGCAATAGCGCAAGGGGCTCTTGCACAAAGATGCTACCCGAGGAAGCGAGGCATGACCGAGGTGGCGACTTCCGACCAGCTTTTCGTGGTCATCGACCCGGTCGCCCGGCGGACGGACGGCGAGTCTGTACGAATCGCGAAAGACGTGCTCAGCGCGGGTGCGAGGACCAAGGTGTGCCTCCCGGACGGGCCCGAGGAATTCGCTCGGGCACTGGCCAGGAGGGGTTCCCGAAGGCCCGTGGTGATCGGCGACGACCGGGCGCTGCTGCGTACGGTCGCCCTGCTGCACCGGCAGCGGGAACTGGCCGGATGTGCACTGTCCGTCGTCCCGGTGGGGGCGTCCGGTGTGCTGTCCCTCACGCGTTCGCTGGGGGTGCCCACGGGCGCGGTGGCCGCGGCACGGGCCGTCCTCGAGGGCGCCGAACGCCGGCTGGACCTTCTCGTCGACGACAGCGACGGGGTGGTGGTGGGCGCGGTGCGGATTCCGGCGGTACGGGGGCCGGGCGGCGGTGCGGTGGATGTGGACGCGGTGGACGGGGTGGACTCGGGGGAGGCGTCCCGTCCCTGGCTGCGGAGCTGCCGGTCCCTGGTGCGGACGCTGGCGGTACGGCCGGTCCGGGGGGCGCGGGTGGCCCCGCCGGCGGGGGGCCCCGGGCCTCGGCCCTCGCGGCTGCGCGTCGAGGTGGACGGGGTGACTCTCGTGGACCTCGACCAGCCGGTGCAGGGGGTGACGCTGACGCCCGGGGCGCCCGGGGCGGCGGGGGGTGCGCGGGTGGAGGTGCGGCCGGTGTCGGTGGGGGCGGAGGCTTCGCCGCTCGGGGCGGTGGGGGTGCGGGTGACTGTTTCGGGGGCGGATTTTCGGTATCGGGTGGATGCGGGGGTGGTGAGTGGGCCTGTGCGGAGGCGGACGTGGGTGGTGCGGGAGGGGGCTTGGGGGCTGACGTTGCCGGGGTGAGTTTTTCCCGCCCCCGCCGCCCCTACCCGTCCCATCCTCGGGGGCGCTGCCCCCGAACCCCCGCTCCTCAAACGCCGGAGGGGCTAGATTTCCAGCCCGTCCGGCGCTTGAGGACGAGCGCGTTCAGCGCGAAGGGGGGTCTGGGGGCGCAGCCCCCAGGGATGGGACGGGTAGGGGCGGCGGGGGCGAGTCGTCCTTCAGGGTCACCCCCGTCAGGCCCAGCTCCCGTGCCCGGCCCATCAGCGCCGCCAGCTTCCCCGCCGCCGTCTCATAACTCAGCCCCAACGGCGGCCGGATGTTGGACAAGCAGTTGCGGTCCGCGTCCGTGGTCGTGCCGGGGCGCGGGCCGTACGTCAGGTACGCGCCCAGCGAGTCCGCCGCCGACATACCGGGCCGCTCCCCGATCAGCACGACCACCATCGCCGCCCCCATCGCGTACGCCACATCATCGCCGAGAGCAACCCGCCCCTGCTCAGCCAGAATCACCGGCGCCACCCGCCACGCCGGAGGCAACAGCGCCGTCGTCGCCCGCACCATCGGCGCCGCGTGCTCGTGCACCGCGCGGCTGGACAGCCCGTCGGCCACGACGAACACCACGTCCCAGTCGCCGCCAGGCAGGTGGGCGCGGTCGATGTCGTCGAGACGGCGCCCCAGGTCGGGACGCTGGAGGTACGTGAGCCGGTCACCGGCGGCGCTGCGTACGCGTACCGTCGGTTCGCCCGTCAGGCCGGCCGCTACGATCTCCGGCTCGAAGGGCGAGTGCACCGCGTCCCGGGCTGCGGCGTGCGCGGCCTGCAGTTCCAGGCGGTGGCGGGTGGGGAGCGCGGAGCCGGCGCGGCCCAGGCCGATCCGGGCCTGCGTGTGCCGCCGTAGCGCCGCCCACATCGTCAAGTCATCCGAGGGCAGGGCAAGTTGACGATCCGTCATGCCGCCAGCTCCTTTCCGATCGCCGTCAGCGGATGTGCCGTACCGGAGACGTCCCGGATCGCGCCCCGCTCGTCCAGCAGGCCGATGCCGTCCAGCCACGCCTCGAACTCGGGTGCCGGGCGCAGCCCGAGGACGTCGCGGAGGTACAACGCGTCGTGGTAGGAGGCGGATTGGTAGTTGAGCATGATGTCGTCGCCGCCCGGTGTGCAGATCACGAAGGACGCGCCCGCGACTCCGAGCATCGTGAGCATGGTGGCCACGTCGTCGTCATCGGCGTCGGCGTGGTTGGTGTAGCAGATGTCCAGACCCATGGGCAGGCCGAGCAGCTTGCCGCAGAAGTGGTCCTCGAGGGCGGCGCGCAGGATCTGGCGGCCGTCGTAGAGGTACTCGGGGCCGATGAAGCCGACGACGGTGTTCACGAGCAGGGGGTCGTAGCGTCTGGCGACCGCGTAGGCCCGCGCCTCCACCGTCTGCTGGTCCACACCGTGGTGCGCGTCGGCGGACAGCGCGCTGCCCTGCCCGGTCTCGAAGTAGAGGGCGTTTCGACCGACCGTGCCCCGGTTCAGCTCCGCCGCCGCCGTGTGGGCCTCGTCCAGCAGGCCCAGGGTCACCCCGAAGGAGGCGTTCGCGGCCTGCGTACCCGCGATGGACTGGAAGACCAGGTCGACCGGCGCCCCGCGTTCCATCAGGTCCACGCTGGTCGTGACATGGCACAGCACACAGGACTGGGTCGGGATCGCGTACCGCTGGATGACCCCGTCGAGGAGTTCCAGCAGGTCCCGTACGGCCTGGGGGCTGTCCGTGGCCGGGTTGATGCCGATGACCGCGTCGCCCGAGCCGAGGAGGAGGCCGTCGAGGAGGGCCGCGGCGACGCCCGCCGGGTCGTCGGTCGGGTGGTTGGGCTGGAGGCGGGTGGCCAGTCGGCCGGGCAGCCCGATGGTCGACCGGAAGGCGGTCACCACCCGCACCTTCCGCGCCACCGCGACCAGGTCCGCGTTCCCCATCAGCTTGGACACCGCCGCCACCATCTCGGGCGTCAGCCCGGGCGACACGGCGGCCAGCGTCTCGGCGTCCGCCGCGTCGGACAGCAGCCACTCCCTGAGCCCGCCCACCGTCAGCCCGGACAGCGGCGCGAAGGCGGCCGCGTCGTGCGTGTCGATGATCAGCCGGGTCACGTCGTCGGCCTCGTACGGGATCACCGGCTCGGCGAGGAACCGGTCCAGCGGCACCTCCGCCAGCGCCCAGCGCGCCGCGACCCGCTGCTGCGCGGAGTCGGCGGCGAGGCCGGCGAGCCGGTCGCCGGAGCGTTCGGGGCTCGCGGCGGCGAGCAGACGCGCGAGGGAGTCGAAGCGGTAGCCGTGGCCGCCGAGGGTGGAGGTGTACGTGCTCATGGCGGTGACAGTACGAGCCACGTGTTGCCGCCAGATTTCTAAAGGTCTGGTTGACAAACATTTAACGCCCCGACACCCTTGACCGACTCATTCGGACTGCAGAGTTCCACTCCACCGGCAGCACAACCAGGAAGGGGCCACCCGATGGCAGTGGACGAGGGCGTAGCCCCGGCGGAGGGTACGAGCACGGACTCAAGTCCGGGCGACGGCAGCACGGTTCACCGGCTGAAGCCGAACGCGATCGGGCTGCTGGGCGTGGTCTTCATGGCCGTCGCCACCGCCGCCCCGATCACCGCGATGACGGGCAACGTGCCCTTCATGGTGTCGGCGGGCAACGGCATCGGCGCCCCGGCGAGCTACCTCGTGGCAATGGTCGTGCTGGCAATCTTTGCCGTCGGTTTCACCTCGATGGCGAAGCACATCACCTCCACGGGCGCCTTCTACGGCTTCATCTCCTACGGCCTCGGCCGCACGGTCGGCCTCGCCTCCGGGCTGCTCGCCACCTTCGCGTACGTCGTCTTCGAGCCCGCCCTGATCGGTATCTTCTCGACCTTCGCGACCACGACCGTGGAGGACCAGACGGGCGTCCACGTCCCCTGGTGGGTGTTCGCGATCATCATGCTCGCGATCAACGCCACGGGAACCTGGTTCGGGGTGTCGGTGGCCGAGAAACTGCTGGTCGTCCTGCTCGGCACCGAGGTGACGATCCTCGCCGCGATGGCGATCTCGGTCGCCCTGCACGGCGGCGGCCCGAACGGCTTCACCTTCGGCCCGGTCAACCCGGTCAACGCCTTCCAGGGCACCAGCGCCGGCCTCGGCCTCTTCTTCGCCTTCTGGTCCTGGGTCGGCTTCGAGTCGACGGCGATGTACGGCGAGGAGTCCCGCGACCCGAAGAAGATCATCCCCAAGGCGACGATGATCAGCGTCCTGGGCGTCGGCGTCTTCTACGTCTTCGTCTCCTGGATGGCGATCACGGGCAACGGCGAGGCGGCGGCCGTCAAGGCGGCCTCCTCCGCGAACCCCCTCGCCCTGTTCTTCGACCCCACCGAGCACTACGTCGGCCACTGGGCGGTCGTCGTCATGCAGTGGCTGATGATCACCGGCTCGCTGGCCTGCGGCATGGCCTTCCACAACTGCGCCGCCCGCTACATGTACGCCCTGGGCCGCGAGGGCGTCCTCCCCTCCCTTCAGCGGACCATCGGCCGCACCCACGCCTCCCACGGCTCCCCGCACATCGCCGGCCTGGTCCAGACGATCATCAGCGCCCTGCTGCTGATCGGCTTCTGGGCCGCGCACAAGGACCCGTACACGGGTACGTACGTCCTGCTGGCCATCCTCGGCACGATGGCGATCCTCGTCGTCCAGGCCGTCTGCTCCTTCGCGGTCCTGGTCTACTTCCGCAAGAACCACCCGGAGAGCCGCCACTGGTTCCGGACGTTCACCGCCCCGCTCATCGGCGGTGTGGCGATGCTCGCGGTGGTCGTCCTGCTGGTGTCCAACATGGGCGTCGCGGCGGGCCCGGAGTCGGACTCGCTGGTGCTCAGGGCGACCCCGTGGCTGGTCGCGCTGATCGCGGCGGGCGGCATCGGCTACGCCACCTACCTCAAGCGACGCGCCCCCGAGCGGTACGCGCTGCTGGGGCGGACGGTGCTGGAGGAGACGAAGGAGCGGTAGCGCTCCGCTGGGGGCGCTGTCGAAGGACCGCCGTTGAAAGAACCGTCGTTGGGGAACTGCGGGTCGGCTGTGGCTGGTCGCGCAGTTCCCCGCGCCCCTTTTGGGCGCGCCCCCTTTGGGGCGCGCCCTTTGGGGCGCGTTGTCACTGTCCCTGGCCGAAGGTCCTGGCGCGCTCCTCCCGCCACCGTTCCATCAGCTTGACCAGCTCACCCTCCAGGAACTCGAAGAAGGCGAGCGTCTCGGCGATGCGCTGCCCGCCGGGCGTCTCGGCGCCGAGGCTGTCGACCCCGACGCGCAGCGTCTGCTCCCAGCGTTTCAGCACCGCGTCACGGTTGGTGATCGCCTCGTACCACTGGTCGCTGTGCACCCGGTACCGCTCGCGCCGCGAGCCGGGTTCGCGCTCCCGCGACACCATGTGCACCTGGGACAGATAACGCACCGCGCCCGACACGGCAGCCGGGCTGACCTGGAGCTGTTCGCCGAGTTCGGCGGAGGTGAGGGCGCCGGCGTCGGAGGCGAGCAGCGCGGCGAACACGCGGGCGGCCATGCGCTGCATCCCGGCCTCGACGAGCTGCGCGGCGAAGCTCTCGACGAACCGGGACACCGCCTCGGGATCGCGGCCGGCCTCTGCGGCATCATCCGACTCAGGTTCCGTCGTCATGCGCCGAGTCTAACTGCCCTTCACACGCTTCCTTAACTTCACAAATTTCTGAAGTAAGCGTACGTTCGGAAACATGACGAAGGCCAGCCCCGCTGTCGAGGTATCCGGACTCCACAAGTCGTTCGGCAGGACGCACGCGCTCGACGGTCTCGACCTGACCGTGGAAACCGGCGAGGTGCACGGCTTCCTCGGCCCCAACGGCGCCGGAAAGTCCACGGCGATCCGCGTCCTCCTCGGTCTGCTGCGCGCCGACTCCGGCACCGCCCGCGTCCTGGGCCGCGACCCGTGGGCCGACGCGGTGGAGGTGCACCGCCGGATCGCGTACGTCCCCGGTGACGTCACCCTCTGGCGCAATCTCTCCGGCGGCGAGGTCATCGACCTGTACGGCAGACTGCGCGGCGGCGGACTCGACAGGGGCCGCCGGGCCGACCTGATCGACCGGTTCGAGCTCGACCCGACCAAGAAGGGCCGCACCTACTCCAAGGGCAACCGCCAGAAGGTGGCGCTGGTGGCGGCGTTCGCGTCGGACGTGGACCTGCTGATCCTCGACGAACCGACCTCGGGGCTCGACCCGTTGATGGAGGAGGTCTTCCAGCGCTGCGTGGAGGAGGCACGGGACAGGGGCCGTACGGTCCTGCTCTCGTCCCACATCCTCAGCGAGGTCGAGGAGTTGTGCGACCGGGTCAGCATCATCCGAGGCGGCCGGACCGTCGAGAGCGGCACCCTCGCCGACCTGCGCCACCTCACCAGGACGAGCATCACGGCCGAACTGGCGGGCACACCCAACGGGTTGGCGCGTCTGCCGGGCGTCCACGACCTGGACGTACGTGGTGGTCGGGTCCAACTCCAGGTCGACACCGACAAGTTGGACGCGGTCCTGCGCTCACTCACCGAGTCGGGCGTACGGTCGCTGAGGGCGACACCACCAACCCTGGAGGAGCTGTTCCTGCGCCACTACCAGGACGGGTCGCAGCCGCAGGCCTCGCCGTCCGGGGCGGTGACCCGATGAGCGGCACCACGACGACCACCGTTTCACCCTTCGCGGTACGTTCCGTCGGAGCACGCCAACTCGCGGGCACCGGCACGCTGTTGAGGTTCAACCTGCGGCGCGACCGGGTGATGATTCCGGTGTGGGTGGCGGTGACGGCCCTCATGGTCCTCTCCCTGCCGGGCTCCCTGGAGAGCGTGTACTCCACCCCCGCCGAACGCGCCGACATCGCCCGCCAGCTGCTCGCCAACAACTCGCTGCGGGCCACGTACGGCCCGGTGTTCAGCGACTCGATCGGCGGCCTCACCGCCTGGCGCATCGGCGGTTACGCGGCGATCCTGGCCGGCGTCATGAGCCTGCTCCTCGTCGTACGGCACACCCGCGACGAGGAGGAGAGCGGACGCCAGGAACTGATCTCGTCGGCGATGGTCGGCCGCCGGGCCCCGCTGACGGCGGCCCTGCTCACCGCCCTCATCGCGAACGCCACGCTGGCGCTGCTGATCGCGGGCGGACTGGCCGGCCGGGGCTCGTCGGGGGCACTGGCGCTGGGCCTGGGCATCGGAGGCGTGGGGGCGGTCTTCGCCACCCTGGCGGCGATCGTCGCGCAGTTCACGGAGAGCGCTCGGCTCGCGAAGGGCCTGACGGGCGGCCTGCTCGGCGGGGCGTTCGTACTGCGCGCGGCGGGCGACTCGGCGACGAACGACGGCTCGTCGCCACTGACTTGGCTGTCCCCGATCGGCTGGCTGGAGAACGTACGCCCCTTCGCGGCCGAACGCTGGTGGGTGCTGGGCCTGTTCGTGGCAGCAACAGCTCTACAGGGCCGGCTGGCCTACGAGTTGGCGGGCCGCCGGGACGTGGGCATGAGCTTCTTCCCGAGCCGCCCGGGCCCGGCGACCGGCCGTCTCCGCACAACCGGCGCGCTGGCCTGGCGACTTCAACGGGGTGCGGTCCTCGGCTGGAGTCTCGGATTCCTCGCGGCGGGGATCGCCTTCGGCGGGCTGACGAAGGGCGCGGCGGACCTGGTCGGCGACAACGCCAAAACCCGGCAGATCATTGAGCGGATGGGCGGCCAGTCGGGCATCGAGGACGCGTTCCTGGCCACGATGGCCGGTCTGTTCGGCATGGTGGCGGCGCTGTTCATCGTCTCGTCCGTACTGCGCCTGCACGCCGAGGAAACCTCCGGGCGGGCCGAGCCGCTCCTCGCGAACGCGGTGGGCCGACTGCGCTGGGCCGGAGGCCACCTGGCGGTCGCCTTCGGCGGCACGGTACTGATCCTGCTGCTGAGCGGCCTGGGCCTGGCACTCGGATACGGCGCCGAGTGGGGCCCGATCCTCGGGGCAAGCCTGGCCCAGGTCCCGGCGGTGTGGGTGCTGGGCGGACTGGCGGTAGCGCTGTACGGCGTCTCACCTCAACTGGCCATGACAGCTTGGGGCGTTGCGGGCTCCGCGCTGCTGCTGGGCTGGATCGGCCCGGCGCTCGACGTACCCCAGGGAGTACTGGACCTGTCCCCGTTCGGGCACCTGCCGAAGCTGCCGGGCGGGGGGATGGAGTGGGCGCCGGTGGTGATGCTCACGGGGATCGCGGTGGGACTGGTCGCCGCCGGGCTGGCGGGGGTGCGGAGGCGGGACCTGAGTACCTGATCGCTGGCGCGCGGGAACCTCCAGCAGCGCATGCGCGTCCATGCCGGGCATGGGACAACGCGCGCAGGCCGCCGCAGGATGTCTGACCGTCACCGCCGGGGTGGTCGCGGGGCTGGCGGTCTGGTACGTCCGGGCGCAGGGGCGGGTCCGGCGCTTCGAGCAGGGCCCCGACTGGAGTGTGTTCTACGCCGAGTTACCGCTGCTCGTCATCGCCGGGATCGCCGCCGGTCTGGGCGTCTGGGCGGTCGTGCAGGGCGTCAGATCCCGGCTCGGATCCCGACGCTCAGCCCCTCCGGCTCCCTGATCAAGTCATACGGCCTGTCCTCGCCCTCAGTCGACGTACCGCTTGAGTTCCTCGGTGTCGAGTTCGATACCGATGGGCGCCGGGAGAGACACCTTCGCGCCGAAAGGCTTCTTGTCGGCGCTGCGGTACCCGAGGCCCGGGGCCGGATCGCCGTACAGCGTGACGGAACAGTCGTCCGTCCGTTGATGAACTCCAACCTGACGGCTTCGAACTCCTTGGCCGAACGAGTGATCAGCCGCTATTTCCGCCCGATCTCCACCCGCAACCCCTCCAACCCCCTGATCACGAAGTTCGGCTTCCGAGCCGGTTCCTCCGCCAGGGTCAGTGTCGGGGCCCCCTCCAGCAGTGCCCCCATCGATGCCGCCAGCTCGATCCGGGCCAGCGGAGCGCCGATGCAGTAGTGGATGCCCGCGCTGAAGGAGATGTGCGGGTTCTCCGGGCGGGTCAGGTTCAGGGTGTCCGGGGCTGTGAAGACCGCCGGGTCGTGGTTGGCCGAGCCGAAGAGGAGGGCCACCTCGCTGCCTCTCGGGATCACCGTCCCGTCGATCTCGATGTCGTCCAGTACCCAGCGTTCGAAGAGCTGCAGCGGGGTGTCGTACCGCATCAGCTCCTCCACCGCCGAGGGGATCAGGGAGTGGTCCGCGCGCAGGGCCGACAGCTGGGCGGGGTTTCGGAACAGCGCCCACCAGCCGTTCACCGTCGCGTTGACCGTCGCCTCGTGGCCCGCGTTGAGCAGCAGCACGCACGTCGAGATCATTTCCTGTTCGGTCAGCCGGTCGCCCTCGTCGTACGCGGCGATCAGACCCGAGATCAGGTCCTCCCCCGGCTCCTTGCGGCGGGCCGCGATCAGCTCGGTGAGGTACTGCGTGAACTCCTCCGACGCCCGTACCGCCTTCGCCGCCGTCTCCTCGGACGGGTTCAGCTCGTACATCCCGCAGATGTCCGCCGACCAGGGGCGCAGGGGGGCGCGGTCGGACTCCGGGATGCCCAGCATCTCGGCGATCACCGCGACCGGCAGCGGCTCCGCCACGTCCGTCAGCAGGTCGCCGCCGCCCGTTGCCGCCAGGTCGGCCACCAGTTGCCCCGCGAGCTGCGACACGTACGGCTTCAGGCCCTCCACCGTGCGCGGGGTGAACGCCTTAGACACCAGGCGGCGGATACGCGTGTGGTCCGGCGGTTCCAGGTCCAGCATGCCGTGGTCGTTGAGGGTGTGGAACGGCTCGTGTTCCGGCGGGGGTGCCGTACGGCCGAAGTCCTCGTGGGTGAAGCGGTGCTGGTAGGTGCGGCCGAGGCGGCGGTCGCGCAGCAGCGCCGAGACGTCCGCGTGGTGCGGGACCAGCCACTGGTTCGTGGGTTCGTAGTACACGACCCTGCCCCGGGCCCGCAGTTCGGCGTACGCGGGGTACGGGTCCGTGACGAACGCCGGGGCCCAGGGGTCGAAAGCGAGGTCCGAGGAGGGGTCGGAAGCGAGGCCGGAAGCGGGGTCGGAAGGAGCTGCCATGCGTGGACGCTAGCCCGAGCCACCCCCATCTGACCAGGGACGTCTTACCCCACGAACACCTGGACCAGCCCCGGACCAGCCCCGGACCCTAGTCCAGTTCGATCAGGCGGGAGAGCGTGTACGCGGCGAGGCCCTGGCCTGCGGCGACGGCGTCGCTGTTCTTGTCGCCCGCCGCGCCCGAATTGGGGCCGGCGACCGTGCTGTAGAGGTAGCGCCCGTGGACTGCGCGGGTGACGGCGCAGGAGACCTTGCTACAGAAGTCCGGGATGCCGGACTTGCCCGTGAGCGGCCTGAGCCTGCCCTTGAAGGCGGCGGCCGCGGCTTGGGCGTCCGCGGCGCTGGGGAAGGCCATGACGCCCGCGGTGACCGTGGCCGTGCCCGAGGTGTAGGTCGCGAGTGCCACATCGGAGCAGTGGTTCTTGTTCAGGACCGGGCCGAGACCGCTCTCGCTGGCCTTCCAGCAGGGGCTCTCGTGGGACGTGGTCTTCCGCACGAAGTCACGTCCGTTGACCGGGAGCTTGGTGGCGGTGAACATGTCGCTGCCGCGCATGCTGGGGGCCGGCGCGGCACTGGCGGTGCCGCTCGAAGAGGGGCTGACCGGCGGCGTCACGCCGCCGCTCTGCTGCGCGACAACGTCGGTGCCGGCGTTGTCGTCCTTCTTGCCGGTGGCAAGGGTCGCGGCGACGAAGGCGACGGCCGCGATGAGCGCGGCGCCACCGACGATGGAGCCGGTGATCACCAGCCGCTTCTTGCGCCTGCTCCTGGCCTCCTGCTCTTCCGCCAGCGCCACCCAGTCCGGCCGGCCGTAGTCCGGGGCCCAGGGCGGGGCGTAGGGCGGTAGCTGCTGCGGAGCCCGCGGCGGGTAACCCTGCTGGGGCGAAGGATAGCCATAGCCATAGCCCGGCTGCTGGGGGTCCTGGGGTCCCTGTGGGGTACTCATGGCCTGGAGGCTTCGCCCTTCCGATCACTCATTTGGGTGAATGTTAGCGCCGAGTGTGTACAAAGGGCAGTCGATAACATCACTGCGTGACGACGTTGGCGACCGGCCACGAGCGTAGGTGCAGTGAGTCGAGTCCGTGCCGGAACGCCGCCTTCGTTGTCGGATTGATGTCGAACCGGTAGTCGTACTGCCCCCCTTCGTCCACGCTGTGCTGGAACCACACGAAACCGATCACGTTGGGGGTCGCCTTCAGCCAGCGGAACAGGTCGGCGGTCCAGCCGGGCTGCTGCGACCCGGGCGACGACCCGGTCTCCGTGAGCAGAACCGGTTTGCCGGAGAACTGCCTGACTTCGTCGAGCGTGGGCTGAAGCACCTCGGTGGCCGTCTTCTCACCGAAGCCGTACCCGTCGATGCCGACCCAGTCGACGTAACGGTCGCCCGGGTAGAGCGGCTTCAGTGCGACACCCTTGGCCCCGCGGAGCGCGTTCGGGCTCCAGATCCAGATCACGTCGGTCGCGCCGACGGCCTGGAACAGGTCGTGGATGTGCCGGTACGCCTTCACGTAGTCGCCGCGGGAGTTGCCGCTGTTGACCTCCGACCAGGGGTACCAGTCCCCGTTCATCTCGTGGGCGAAGCGCAGCGCCAGGGGACGGCCGGTCGCCTTGACGTCGCGGGCGAACTCGATGATGTACGAGTCGTAGTACCCCGAAGTGATCCGCTTCAGCGAGTACTGCGGCTGGTCGCTGTCCAGGTTCGCACCACGGGGCTCCCAGGTCAGGAGGGGCAATGCGCCCTGCTTGTAGCTGAGTTCGGCGTCACTGGCCGAGAACGACTGCTTCCACCCCTGGTAGTACGACAGGATTCTGGGATGCCGGCCCGACGCCCGGTACGCCGCCGCCGTGGTCGCCCGCGCCGGAGCGTGGAACGTGGAGACGCCGAAGTACTGCCCGTCCGGGTGCAGATACGTTTCCTTGCTCTCCGCCTTGATCTCCGTCCCCGACGCGGACGGGGACGGGGAGGACGAGGACCCGTCCCAGACCTGGACAACCGTTTCGTCGCCCCCGGAGGAGCACGAGACGAGTCCCAGGAGCAGCAGACCTGTCAACACGCCCGCCCGGACGCGTCTGCGACCGGTCCGCCACACGGTGAGGGGCTTCATTCCCGTCCGTTCTCTCATGTCGGCCCAACAGCATCTCATCCCGCGCTGTTACGGCCGTCCGAGTGCCCGGTATGTCCAGCCGGCCGCGCGCCATCCCTCGGCGTCCAGGATGTTGCGGCCGTC
This sequence comes from Streptomyces sp. NPDC047042, assembly GCF_040644035.1. Taxonomy (NCBI): domain Bacteria; kingdom Bacillati; phylum Actinomycetota; class Actinomycetes; order Kitasatosporales; family Streptomycetaceae; genus Streptomyces; species Streptomyces sp. NPDC047042. The sequence continues at coordinate 13,895 of NZ_JBEYVP010000073.1, forward strand.
GATGATCCGCGCGTGGGCGACGACTTCGGCCACGGCACGCGGGTCGAGGGCCCGGAACTCGGGCCATTCGGTCAGATGCAGGATCAGGTCCGCGCCACGGGCGGCGTCGAGCGCGCCGACGGCGTAGTCCAACTCCGGGTGCTTCTTACGGGCGTTGTCCACGGCCTTGGGATCGTAGACGCTGACCGTGGCTCCGCGGCGGTGCAGCTGCTGGGCGATGTCGAGCGCGGGCGAGTCCCGTATGTCGTCCGAGTCGGGCTTGAAGGCGGCGCCCCACACGGCGATCCGGCGCCCCGTCAGCTCACCCGCGCACAGTTCGTCGGCGAGGGTCAGCACCCGCTCGCGGCGGCGCAGGTTGATCGCGTCCACCTCGCGGAGGAAGGACAGGGCCTGGCCGACGCCCAGCTCTTCGGCGCGGGTCCTGAACGCGCGGATGTCCTTGGGCAGGCAGCCGCCACCGAAGCCGACCCCGGCGTGCAGGAAGCGCCCGCCGATCCTGGTGTCGTACGACAACGAGGCCGAGAGCTGGGCCACGTCCGCGCCGGTCGCCTCGCAGACCTCGGCCATCGCGTTGATGAAGGAGATCTTGGTGGCCAGAAAGGCGTTGGCCGCGGACTTGACCAGCTCGGCGGTGGGAAGGTCGGTGATCACCAGCGGGACGTCCGCCTCCAGCAGCGAGGCGTACACCTCGCGCAGCAGACGCTCGGCGGCGGGGGCGCCCGGGCCGATGCCGAAAACCAGCCGGTCCGGGCGCAGGGTGTCCTGGACCGCGATGCCCTCGCGCAGGAACTCCGGGTTCCAGGCGAGCTCCGCCTGTGCGCCGACCGGGGCCAGTTCCGCGAGCCGGGCCGCGAGCCGGGCCGCCGTGCCGACCGGCACCGTGGACTTGCCGACCACGAGGGTGGGGCGCCTGAGGTGCGGGGCGAGCGATTCGATCACGGCATCGACGTACCGCAGGTCGGCGCCCATGCCGTCAGGCCGCTGCGGGGTGCCCACACACGAGAAGTGCACCTCGCCGAACTCGGCGGCCTCCTCGTACGAAGTGGTGAAGCGCAGCCGTCCGTTGGCGACGTTTCTGGCCAGCATCTCGGCCAGACCCGGTTCGTAGAACGGGACCTGTCCGGCCTGGAGCGCGGCTGCCTTGTCCGGCTCCACATCGACCCCGAGGACGTCGTGGCCGAGTTCTGCCATGCATGCGGCATGGGTGGCACCGAGGTAGCCGGTCCCGATGACGGTGAGGCGCATTGCCGATGACCTTCCGGGGTGCTGGGAGCTGACCGTCAGTCCCGTGGATTCGGCGAGAGTAGCCCGAAGAGCACCGGATTCACACAACTGTTCGCCAGGCCTCGGCAGCCGGGAGACTTGACTGCGCAAGCTTCCTCGGTCGAAACGCAACTCCATGTCACCAGCGAGTAAAATCTGTCGATCTTAAGAGGAGATAGTGAAGATAATCGGATTTACATCTATTGCCCCCGGCTACAGTCCATGCAGCATGCCGCATCGTGGCGGCCCGTAAGGATCGGTACGACACAAGACATGCTGGCGTTTCTGCTTGAGCTACGCGAGTTGCGGCTGCACGGGGTTGTCTACCCCTTCGCCGTCTTCATGGCACTCATCTGGGTCCTGTGGGTGATCAAGGTGGTCCTCGCGCGCCGGTACAAGCCCTGGAAGCGCACTCACGAGGCGACCACCTCGGTGATCATCCCGGTGGTCGACGAGCCCGAGGATCTCTTCCGTGAGGTCGTCGGCCGGATCATCGAACAGCGGCCGACCGAGATCATCGTCGTGATCAACGGCCGGCGCAACGAGGCGCTCGAGCACATCTGCGACGACCTGGGTGTCCTATGGCACTGGACGGAAATCCCCGGCAAGCGAAACGCCCTCAAGGTGGGCCTGGAAGCGTCGACCGGCGAGATCGCGGTACTGGTCGACTCCGACACCATCTGGACCAAGAACACCCTCAGTGAACTGCTGAAGCCGTTCCGCGATGCCGACGTCGGCGGCGTGACGACCCGTCAGCGCATCCTCCAGCCGAGCCGGACCGTGCTCACCCGCTGGGCCGACTGGCTGGAGAGCGTGCGCTGCCAGTACTCGATGCCGGCGATGAGCGTGCTCGGCACCGTCGGCTGCCTGCCCGGCCGCACCATCGCCTTCCGCAGTCACATCCTCTTCGACTGCATGGACGCCTTCCTCGGCGAGAAGTTCCTCGGTGTCTTCCTGGAGGTGAGCGACGACCGCACGCTCACCAACTACACGCTCAAGGCCGGTTACCGCACCGTCTACCAGTCGACGTCGCTGGTCTACACCGACGCCCCGCTCGAGCTGAAGAAGCTGGCGAAGCAGCAGTTCCGCTGGGCCCGCGGCTCGCAGTACAACACCCTGCGGATGATGCCGTGGATGCTGCGGCACGCGAAGATGCTGGCGCTGTTCTACGCCGCTGACGTCGCCGTGCCCTTCGTGCTGCTCGGGACCTTCGCCTCCTGGGTGGTCGCGGCGTTCCACAGGGGCCGTCCCGGCATCTACCAGGACCTGCCGCTGCCCAGCGACCCCGCCAAGTCCCTGGTCCTGCTGGTGGCCCTGGCGGCGCTGATGTCCCTGATCTCGATCATGATCCGGTTCGGCCGGCACTTCGCGTACCGGCCGCAGGATCTGCTCTTCCTGCCCACCTTCATGGTGATCAACACTTTGCTGCTGCTGCCGGTGCGTCTGCTCGGGTTCTTCCGCTGCGCGCACAACGCGAGCTGGGGCACGCGCGCGGACAGTTTCGCCGGGGAGAAGTCCCGTACTCCGCTTGTCCTGGTGCCGTATCTGATTGGAGGACTCATGCTCGGGGGGTCGGTGATGATGAGTGTCTAGCGTCAACGGGCGACGGAAGAAGAGCCAGAAGAAGCTGCACTGGTGGAGCCGGGGCAGCGGTATCCGGCTCAGGGTGTGGATGGCCGTCAACGCGGTGCTGCTCAGCGCGCTGTCGTACGGCGTGTACGCAGCCGTGACCTCCAACGCGGAGAGCGGCGGCTACACCGGGCTGGGTTCCGGCGTGAGCGACCCCGGGCTGATGAACCGGCTCAAGGGCGACAACGGTGCCACCATCCCGAGCAAGAACCAGTTCCTGAACCCGGACGGCGTCTACTTCGGCGCGGCCACCGTCAAGGCCCCCTACGACGCCAGGGAACTCGCCGGCTTCACCACCGACACCGGCGGTATCCAGCCGACCATGGCCTCGTACTTCCTGACGTGGGGCCAGAAGTTCAACCCGTACTCGATCACGGCCGCCTACTCGCACGGCACACTTCCGGTGCTGACCTGGGAGCCCTGGAAGGGCGGTGTCCAGAACCCGCGGGGCGGCACCATCCTCGACACGAACATCGTGCAGCCCGAGTACCGGCTCTCCAACATCATCAATGGCAGGTTCGACAGCTACATCACGTCCACGGCCAAGTCCGTCGCCAAGGCCAGGATGCCGCTGGTGCTGCGCTTCGCCCACGAGATGAACGGTGCCTGGTACCCCTGGTCGGAGAAGGTGAACGGCAACCACAAGGGTGACTACGTCAAGGCGTGGCGGCACGTCCACGACCTGTTCGACAAGGCCGGCGCCACCAACGTGATCTGGGTCTGGTCCCCGAACATCATCCGTCCGGTGCCCAAGACCGAGCTCAAGCCGTTGTACCCGGGTGACGACTACGTCGACTGGGTCGGCATGACGGGTTACGGCGTTCACGAGAAGTCACCCGAGATCACCTTCGGGCCGACGATCAAGCAGATCCAGGGCTTCACCCGCAAGAAGATCATGATCATGGAGACCGGCGCGCAGATCGACGACGAGCAACTGAGCTGGGTCAACGCCTTCTTTCCCTGGCTGAAGAAGAACCCAAACGTCATCGGTTTCATCTGGATGCAGAAGGACCGTGACACCGGCGCCCGGGCGAACTGGCGGTTCACCTCCAGCACGGCGGAACAGCAGGCGTTCCAGAGTGGCCTGGCCGGCCTCGACCTCACCACCGGAGAGCCGGTCGGCGCGTCGAGCAGCACCTCGTCACGGAGCAAGCCATGAGCGACCGGCATGCCGGCGACGGTCACGTCACCGACGAATACGTCACCGACGAATACCTCACGGACCAATACGTTCTGAGCCCCGAATCCCCTGACAACACCGTCCCGCTCCGCATCATCCCGCAGCCGCGCCACGAGCGGGCCGGACACACGGATTCCGGCGCTTCCGAGCCCGGCCACCGGCGCCGCCAGAGCGAGCAGCGCCGCAGCGGCATGGGCCCCGGCGTGACCATGCTGCCGCCCGCCCTGGTCACTCTCGGCCTGGGCGCGTACCACCTGGCGACCACCCAGGTACGGGAGGACGAGTCGGCCACCTGGTGGGCCACCCATCTGTCCTGGACCGACCTGGGACGACTGCTCGACAACACGGACGTGGTGCTCGCCCCCTACTACGTGCTGATGCACCTGTGGGTCTCACTCGTCGGCAGCTCCCCCGCGTCCCTGCGGCTGCCCTCGCTGCTGGCGATGGCCGCGACCGCGGGCCTGCTGGCGCTGCTGGGCCGCCGGATGTTCGACGCGCCGACCGGACTGGCCGCCGGAATGGTCTTCGCCGTCCTCCCGGTCACCACCCGCTACGCGACGGATGCCAGGCCGTACGCGCTGTCCGCCCTGGCCGTGGTGATCGCGGCGCTGCTTCTGTACCGGGCGCTGGACCACCAGGGCGCGGACCGCTGGGGCGGCTATGCCTTCGGCATGCTGCTCACCGGGCTGTTCCATCCGGTCGCCGCCACCGTGGTCGTCGCCTACCTCGTGCTGACCATGACCAACCAACGGCAGCGCCTCGGAGCCTGGTTCGCGGTGACCCTGGTGCCCGTCGCCCCCCTGCTCGCGGTGCTGATACTGGCCCGGGGCCAGAACCACCAGGACCCGCAGAGCGGGACCGGCATCGAGTCGCTGCTGCACCTGCCCCAGGATCTGCTGGGGTCCTCGCATGCCGCCGCAGCCGTGGGCGCACTCGCCGTCCTGGGCCTGCTGCTGAGCCGGAAGACCGGACTGACACTGCTGGTGTGGGCGGTGCTGCCGCCGCTGGCGCTGTTCGGCCTGCGGCCGTACGTCAACCTGTTCACCCCTTCCTACTTCGTCTTCACCGTGCCCGCCGTGGCCCTGCTCGCGGGCGCCGGGCTGTGCGGACTCGCCAAGGCACTGCCCGGCCAGGCCCAGAGAGTGCCGACGCGGCAGGTGGCGGCCGGCCTGCTGGGCGCCGCCGCCGTCGCGGCGGTGTCGGTGCCTGCCTTCCTGCCGCTGCGCACGGACGTGCAGGCGGGCCGGCCGGACTTCCGGTCGGCGGCGGTCTATCTGCGCGGGCAGCAGAAGACGGACGACGGCATCGTCTACGGCGGCGACCAGGCGCCGTTGATGCGTGCCCTGGCGTACCAGCTGCGCGACGTCCCGAGCCGGCCGCGCGCCGTGTACGTCACGGTGTCACCGCAGCAGGACGGTACGTACACCGGACGGCCCTGCTCGGCACCGGTGGTCTGTACCGAGGGCGTCCAGCGGATCTGGCTGGTCACCACCGCGGACACCGCCGACCCGTACGCGGGGATGACGAAGGCGGAGGCGGAGTACCTCCAGACCCATTACGCGGTGGCCGACGCACGGGAGTTCGCCGGTGAGCTGCGGGTCGCGCTGCTGCGACGGGTGCCGGCGAAGGCCGGCGCGTAGATCCACGGTAGATCCACGATGGAGAGATCGATGTCCGACGGCACCGGCCGTACTGACGGAAATGACCAGCACGACGACACCGACAGCGACGCCGGGCAGAGACCGGGCAGCGTGACGGGGCGGCTGAAAGTCGCCGTCGGGGGTTTGGTCGCCGCCCTGGTGATCGGCGTGGGCTCGTACGAGCTGGGCAGCGGCGGGCACGACGTCGCCGGCTCGACCACGAGCGACGCGGGCAGGAAGGTGAGCCTGACTCTGCCGACCTCGTCGGCCGTCGTCCCGAGCAAGTCCTCGCTGGTGGCTCCGCCAAAGGGGTCGAAGTACTTCGGGGTCTCCGCCCCTCACGCGCCATGGCGGTCCTCGGCCCTCTCCGCGGTCGGCAAGGCCGCGGGCGGGGTCACCCCCAACATGGTCCAGTACTTCATCAACTGGACCAAGGGCTTCGACCCGGGAGCCGTGCGAGCCGCCTATGGCCAGAACGCCCTGCCGGTGATCACCTGGGAGCCCTTCGAGGGCCGGGCCAAGGGCACCCAGCAGCCCGCGTACTCCCTCGCCACCATCATCGACGGCGAGCACGACACCTACATCAGGACCTTCGCCAAGGCCGTCAAGGAGAACGGCTGGCCGGTGGCGCTGCGCTTCGGCCACGAGATGAACGGCCACTGGTATCCCTGGGCCGAGCGCAACGGCGTCAACAAGCCCGGCGAGTTCGTTGCCGCCTGGAAGCACGTGCACGACATCTTCCGCCAGGTCGGCGCGGACAACGTGATCTGGGTCTGGTCCCCGAACACCCTGCGCGGCGCCGACCCGGTGAGCCTCAAGTCGCTGTACCCGGGCGACGCCTACGTCGACTGGGTCGGCATGTCCGCCTACGACGTCACCGAGTGGACGGCGAAGCAGCTGATCGACCCGACGCTCGCCGACATCCGCACCTTCACCGAGCGGCCGCTCCTCATCACCGAGACGGGCTCCCAACCCGGCGCGCAGAAGGCCGCCTGGACCGCCAGCCTCTTCCCCTGGCTCAAGAGCCATCCGGACGTGATCGGTTTCGTCTGGTTCCAGTACACCCGCGCCCAGGGCGGCGGCGCCGACTGGACCTTCAGCTCCACCGCGGCCTCCCGGGACGCTTTCCGCGAGGGCGTCAAGACACTCGAGCTGACCAAGGTGCCGGGCGGTCACTAGACGCCGCCGAAGTCGGGTAGCCCGGCGCCGTGCGTGGCTCAGCCCGGCGTCACCAGCCGGGCCTCGTACGCGAACACCGCCGCCTGCGTACGGTCCCGCAGGCCCAGTTTCACCAGGATGCGGCTGACATGCGTCTTGATCGTCGACTCGGCGACCACCAGCCGCCCCGCGATCTCCACGTTCGACAGCCCCTGCGCGATGAGCACCAGCACCTCGGTCTCCCGGTCGGTCAGATCGCCGTACGCCGCCCGCGCGCCCGGCATGAGACGCGGTGCCTCGGAGAGTTTCGAGAACTCGGTGATCAGGCGCCGGGTGACCGAGGGGGCGAGCAGCGCCTCCCCGGCCGCCACCACCCGTACCCCGTCGGCCAGTTGACGTGCCGACGCATCCTTCAGCAGGAAGCCCGACGCGCCCGCCCGCAGCGCCTGGTACACGTACTCGTCGAGGTCGAACGTCGTCAGCACCAGCACCTTCGACGTGCCGTCCGCCGCGACGATCTCCCGGGTCGCCTCGATACCGTTGAGCTCGGGCATCCGGATGTCCATCAGGACGACGTCCGGGGCGAGTTCGCGTACCCGGTGCACCGCCTCGCGGCCGTTCACCGCCTCGCCGACGACCTCGATGTCCGGCATCGCGTTCAGCAGCACGGAGAAACCCTCGCGGACCATCATCTGGTCGTCCGCGATCAGTACCCGGATCGTACGGGCGCTCATGCCCCCGCTCCGTGGTCCTCGTCGGAGACGCTCGTCGCCGGCAGGAAGACGGTGACCTCGTAACCCCCGTCGGCTGTCGGGGTCGTTGTCATCTCACCGTTCAGCATGGAGACCCGCTCGCGCATCCCCGTGAGGCCCTGCCCAGCGCCCTGCGTCGGCGTCTGCTTCACGAACGACACCTCGGCAGCGGGGCCGTTGACTATCCGCAGCCCCAACCCGCCCAGCACGTAACCGATTTCGACGCGCGCGCCCGCACCCGGCGCGTGCCGGAGCGTGTTGCTCAACGCCTCCTGCACGATCCGGTACGCCGACAGCTCGACGCCCTGCGGAAGTTCACGCACCGCGCCCGTCACCACCTTGTCGACGGCGAGGCCGGTCTCCCGCACGTTCGCCAGCAGCACGTCGAGGTCGGCGAGGGTGGGCTGCGGCGCGTCGGGAGCCTCGTAGTCCTCCGCCCGTACGACGCCCAGGACCCGGCGGAGTTCGGTGAGCGCGGCGACCGCGTTCTCCCGGATCGTCGCGAAGGCCTTGGTCAGCTCCTCGGGCGGGTCCTCCACCCGGTAGGGCGCGGCCTCCGCCTGGATGGCGACGACCATCATGTGGTGGGCGACGACGTCGTGCAGCTCACGCGCGATGGTCGTCCGCTCCTCCAGCAGTGTGCGCTTGGACCGCTCGTGCGCGGTCACCGTCTGTTGCGCGGTCACCTCCTCCTCGGCGGCCCGGCGCACCAGCAGCACGGTCACCACGAGCAGTGACAGCGCGGAGAGAAAGAGGAAGGGCACGGCGTTGCTGCTGAAGTAGCGACCGCCGAACAGTGCCTCGGCGGCCATGCAGTACACCGCCGTCAGCGCCCACATCCAGGCGGCCGTACGCGGCCGGGTCCGGGCGGCCACGACCGTCAGCACCACCAGATGGGCGACGAAGCTCGCGGGCAGCCACGGCCAGTCACCGCTGTTGGACTGGCCGACGGCGGCGACGACCGGGACCGAGGCCAGGGAGAACCAGAAGGCCCCGACCGGCCTGACCAGCGTCAGCAGGATCGGCGCCGCCGAGAACAGGGTCATGACCAGCGCTTCGAACAGGTGCCCCTCGCTGTCGGCGAAGGAGACGAGCACGGCCAGCATCGCGGCCGCGCACACCAGGGCGTGCCGCGACCAGACGGCGTGATGGCGCAGCCGCCGGGGCAGCACCCGGGCGATCCGGCCGGGCTTGGCCCTCGGGGGCAGCGGGCGGTAGGCGAAGGGATTGTCCAGCAGGTCGGCGCGCAGCCCCGCGAGCGCGTCCATGGCCACCCGGAACTCGGGGCTGCTCGACAGACCGTCGCCCGAGCGGCTGGGGCCCGGGTCTGTCTGCGTGTGGGTCGTCTCAGTCACATACAGCACGGTAGGCGGCGGCCGGGCCGAGGTCGTCAGCAGTGAGAGGGGTTCTTGGCCATCCGTCTCAGGTACTACGGCCGCCCCACCCACTCCCCCTCCCCTCCCTCTCCGGTCCTCACCAGGCCAGCTGGGCGATCTCCTCCGCCACCACCGCGCACGCGTCCGCCGCCGGGTCGATCAGCGGGAAGTGCCCGACGTCCGCCAGCAGCGTCAGCCCGACCACCTCACCGGCCTTCGCCGCCGCGTCCGCGTACGACTCGGCGACGATCTCCGGTACGACCGTGTCGGCGCGCCCCTGTACGAGGGTGGTCGCGATGCCGGTGGGGAGCAGCAGCGCCGGGTCGGCGTAGGGCTGACGCTCGGCGAAGTGCCCTTCCCCGCCCAGGAGTTGACGGGCGGCGTCGGAGCAGACGTCGAACTTGCCCGCGACGGTGAAGTCCGCGATGGGGGCGAGAGCGACCACGCCGCGCAGGGGTGCGGGGCGGGCCAGGAACCAGGGCGCGTCGGCGGGGAGCAGGTGCCGGGCGGCGACCCACAGGGCCAGATGTCCGCCCGCCGAGTGCCCGGTGACGACCGTACGGCGCGGGTCGGCCTGCGGGAGGTGGGCCGCGGCGAGCGCGGGCAGGGCGTCGAACGCCGCCGCGAGATCGTCGAAGGTGTCGGGCCACCGCCCGGCGACAGCGGGGTCGTCCTGGCCCCGCCGGTACTCCACGTTGGCCACGGCGAACCCGCGCCGGGCCAGGTACCCGGCGAACGGTGTGATGTGCCGACGGTCGTACGGCGCCCGCCAGGCACCCCCGTGCACCACGACGACCAGCGGCACGTGAGCATCGTCCGGCAGCGGCTCGGGGCCGCGCGGGGCGTAGAAGTCGATCACCTGGTCGGGGTGGTCGCCGTACGCAGCGGTCGCGTCGGGGTCGACGGGCGGGTGCGAGAAGGCCGACTTCTCCTCAGCCGCGCGCGCGTCCGCGGCACTGGCTCCCGCGGCACCGTGCTCACGTGCTACGGCATCGTCCGACATTGTCCAACCTCCCAGCGACGTAAAGGATTTGGCGGACCTGAAGAGAATTCGGCCGTCGCCGGGACGCTATCAGGCCGAATGACGTGCCCCGACCCACGGAAGTGACACCCGGTGAGGCTCTGGGTTCCACTGGGACCCATATGTCCACCGGGACGGGGGCTGCTCAGCCGGCCACAACCTCGCCCAGCACCCGAGCCGCCCGCTCCACGTCCGCGAACCCGACGTACAGCGGTGTGAAGCCGAAGCGCAGCACGTCCGGCCGTCGGAAGTCGCCGACGACGCCCCGCTCGACGAGCCGCGCCATCACCTCACCCGCGTCCGCACACCGCAGCGCGATCTGGCTCCCTCGCTCTCCATGCGCGACCGGCGTCACCGACTCGACGCGACCCTCCGGGACGTACTCGTCGACGCACTCCAGGAAGAAGTCGGTCAGGGCGAGGGACTTGGCCCGTACGGCGTCGATGCCGACCCCCTCCCAGACGTCGAGGGCCGACTCCAGGGCGAGCATGGAGAGGATGTCCGGCGTACCGACCCGCCCGCGCGTCGCACCCGGGGCGGGGGCGTACTCGGGCCGCATGCCGAAGGGGTCGGCGTGCGAGGTCCAGCCGGGCAGCGGCGAGTCGAACCGTTCCTGGTGCCGCTGGGCGACGTACAGGTAGGCGGGCGAACCGGGCCCGCCGTTCAGGTACTTGTAGGTGCAGCCGACCGCGAGATCCACCCCGTGCTCGTCCAGCCCGACCGGCAGGGCGCCCGCGCTGTGGCACAGGTCCCAGACGGCCAGGGCACCGGACGCGTGGATCGCGGCGGTGAGGGCGGGCAGGTCGTGCAGCCGGCCGGAGCGGTAGTCGACGTGGTTGAGCAGCACCGCGGCGGTACGCTCGCTCAACTCCCCCACCACCGCGCCCGGTTCGAGCGCACGCAGGGTACAGCCGGTCATCCGGGCGGCGGACTCGGCGATGTAACCGTCGGTGGGAAAGGTGGTGGCGTCGACAAGAATCTCTTCACGCCCGCCACCCGTCGTGTCACGCGCAAGCCTGACAGCTCCCACAAGTGCCTTGAAGACATTGACACTTGTCGAGTCGCCGACGACGACCTGCCCGGCAGCCGCACCCACCAGCGGAGCGATACGGTCACCGATCCGCTCGGGCGCGGTCCACCACCCGCTCTCGTCCCAGGACCGGATACGCAGCTCACCCCACTCCCGGCGCACGACATCGTCGAGCCGTCCGGGGACGGAGGCCGGCAGCGCGCCGAGCGAGTTCCCGTCCAGGTAGGTAACCCCGTAGTCGAGCACGAACTGAGCACGCACCTTGGCGAGTTCGTCGCGCGCGTCCAGCTCCGCGGCCCTGTCGGCAGTGGAGGGCAACAGCTTCCGGGTGGGCGACTGCTCAGACATGGGACCTCGCCGTCCACAGCTCGGGGAACACGTTCTTCTGCGCGCGCTTCTCCAGCCAGGCCACCCCGGCGGAGCCGCCCGTACCGGCCTTGGCGCCCATCGCCCGCCGGGTCGCGACGAGATGATCGTTGCGCCAACGCCACACCAGCTCGGCGACGTTCGTCAACGCCTCGCCGAGACGGGCGAGTTCGGCCTCCGGGTCACCGGAGTAGAGCGCGGTCCAGGCGGCCTCGACCTCGGCCGAGGGTTCGTACCGCTGGGACACGTCCCGGGACAGCACGGCGTCCGGGACCTCGTACCCGCGCCGGGCGAGGAGCCTCAACACCTCGTCGTACAGGCTGGGTTCGTGCAACGCCTTCTCCAGCTCGGCGTACACGCGCGGCGCGGCCCGATGGGGCACGAGCATCGACGCGGACTTGTCGCCGAGCAGGAACTCCATCCGCCGGTACATCGCGGACTGGAACCCGGACCCCTCACCGAGCGCGGCACGGTACGAGTTGAACTGGGCGGGGGTGAGCTGGGCGAGGGGACGCCACGAGGCGTTCAGCGCGTCCAGCTCACGCACGGAACGCTTGAGCGCGGCGATCGCGGTGGGCACGTCGTCGCCGCGAAGGGCCTTCGCGGCGGTCTCCCACTCGTGCACGATGACCGTGAACCACAGCTCCATGACCTGGGTGGTCACCAGGAAGACCATCTCTCCGGGATCGTCGGAGAGGGTGTGCTGGAGGTGGGTGAGGACGTCGGCCTGGACGTAGTCCTCGTACGGGGTGGTACCGGCGAAGTCGAGATGCGGGGTCTCGGGCTCCGAAGCCTCGGGGGGCTGAGCCTGGAGGGACATCGCTGTCTCCTGTTGTACTCCGGGTAGCGGTCCGCCCCTGCCGAATTCCGACACGGGGGCCCCGGTCCCCGGGGCATTGAACACAATCGTCCCCCGAGTACGCAAGGCCCGCCTGTTCACAGGCGGGCCTTCCTTTACAGACAGAGGGTCACTGGTTGAGCGTCTGGGCCGCGGTCGGCGAGGAGTCCTTCAGGAACTGGGTGCAGCGCTCGTACTCCTCCTTCTCGCCGATCGAACCGGCGGCACGGGCGAGGGCGTGCAGGGCACGCAGGAAGCCACGGTTCGGCTCGTGCTCCCAGGGCACGGGTCCGTGACCCTTCCAGCCGGCGCGGCGCAGGGAGTCGAGGCCGCGGTGGTATCCGGTACGGGCGTAGGCGTACGACTCCACGACGCTGCCGCGCTCGAACGCGTCGTCGGCGAGCTGGGCCCAGGCGAGGGAGGAGGTGGGGTACTTGGCGGCGACGTCGGCGGGCGCGGTGCCGCCCGCGAGGAGCTCGCGGGGTTCGGGGTGATCAGGGAGGTGCGTGGGGGCGGGCCCGCCGAGCAGGTTTTCGTGAAGGCTCATGGGGTCCAGTCTGCTGCATCGCCCCCGCCGCCCCTACCCGTCCCATCCCGGGGGGCTGCGCCCCCAGACCCCCCTTCGCGCTGAACGCGCTCGTCCTCAAACGCCGGACGGGCTGAAAGATCAAGCCCCGGCCGGCACCATCCAGCCCCTCCGGCGTTTGAGGAGCGGG
>NZ_JBEYVP010000074.1:0-26116 GCF_040644035.1 Streptomyces sp. NPDC047042
TCGGGGGCGCTGCCCCCGAACCCCCGCTCCTCAAACGCCGGAGGGGCTAATTTTTAGCCCGTCCGGCGTTTGAGGACGAGGCCGTTCAGGCCGAAAGCGGGGGTCTGGGGGCGGCAGCCCCCAGGGATGGGACGGGTAAGGGCGGCGGGGGCGAGGAAACCCGGCATGATCGACCGCATGGAACCCCTCCCCCTCACCGGCCTCACCGTCCTCGCCCTCGAACAAGCCGTCGCCGCCCCCTTCGCCACCCGTCACCTCGCCGACCTCGGCGCCCGCGTCATCAAGATCGAACGCGTCGACGGCGGCGACTTCGCCCGCCACTACGACACCGCCGCCCACGGCCTCGCCTCCCACTTCGTGTGGTGCAACCGAGGCAAGGAATCCCTCGCCCTCGACGTCAAGGACCCCCGCGGACTCGCCATCGTACGGCGGCTCCTCGCCGACGCAGACGTGTTCGTGCAGAACCTCGCCCAGGGCGCCGCCGCCCGCCTGGGCCTCGACGCCGCCACCCTGTGCGCCGCGCACCCCCGGCTGGTGGCCGTGGACATCTCGGGGTACGGGGCCTCGGGCCCGTACGCCGGAAAGCGGGCGTACGACATGCTCGTGCAGTGCGAGGCGGGCCTGGTGTCGGTGACCGGGACGCCGGAGCAGCCGGTGAAGGCCGGGATCCCGGCGGCGGACATCGCGGCCGGCATGTACGCGTTCTCGGGGGTGCTCGCGGCGCTCGTACGCCGGGGTGTGACGGGGCGGGGCGGGCCGGTGGAGGTGTCGATGCTGGACGCGCTCGCCGAGTGGATGGGGCACCCCCTCCACCACGCGATGCACGACGGCACTCCCCCGGCGCGCACCGGCCTCGCGCACTCCGTCATCGCCCCGTACGACGCCTACGCGACGGCGGACGGCGGGCGGGTGCTGCTGTCGGTGCAGAACGACCGCGAGTGGCGGCGGCTGGCCGAACAGGTGCTGGGGAAACCCGAGTTGGGGTCCGACCCGGCGTTCGCGACGAACGCGGCGCGGGTCGCGAACCGGGAGCTGACGGATTCGCATGTGGCCGTGGCCCTCGGTGTGCTGGACGCCGACGAGGCCGTGGCGCGGCTGGACGGCGCCGGGATCGCGTGCGCGCGGCTGAGGGACGTACCGGAGGTGGCGGAGCATCCGCAGTTCGCGGCCCGGGACCGGTGGCGGGAAGTGGGCTCACCGGTGGGGCCGTTGCGTGCGCTGCTGCCCCCCATCACGCTGCCGGGCGGGGATGAGGCGCGGATGGGTGATGTGCCCGTGCTCGGGGAGCACACCGATGCGGTGCTGCGTGCCGTGGGGATGACGGGCGAGGAGATCGCAGCACTGCGCCGGGACGGTGTGGCCGCCTGAGCGCGGGCCCTGACAACGACCGGACGGCGATCAGCCGGCCGGTGGACGGCGCGGGGACGCCGTCACGGTCGCTCAGCGCCCTCCGAACAGGGTGCGGCTCAGACGACGCAGCGGGGCGAAGAGCGAGAGCCGGCTCACACGCTTGCCGACTTCGCTGCGCTGCTTCACGGTGTCCCGCGAGGTCAGTTCAAGCATCAGCGAGGTCGCCTCCGCCGTCTCCCGCTGCGGGACGGCGGGTCCCGACAGCACCGAGAGATGGCGGTCGAGGCGCGCCTTGGTCGCGCTGCTCCCGCACGTGATCGCAGGGACGCGCGCCCTGCTGTGCATCGTTATCTGTTCCATGTCTCTCCCCACCCGTACGAGTCCACCCGGCCCGGGCAGGTTAACCCTATCGCTCCCTCGGGGCACTCGTGTATCTCGGTCACAGGATTCACCTTCCCCACAAGGGTGTTGACGACTCCTCGCTGATTACTCTCCGAATCCAACCGATTCCAGGGCGAGTTGGACAACTGGTGCACTGGTGGGCTGTTCTGAGCCTCCGTCGGGTTCGACGGTCACAGCGAGTGATGTGGCCGTTTTGTCGAGACCGGTCGCGACCAAGGGCGTGTCGCCCTTGAAGAGTCCCAGGGAGCGTGGTTGCACATCAGGGCGCATGAGCCACAACTGGTGCACGCGGTCGCTCGGCAGTTCCCCGTATCCACTGAGGGTCACCACCGCGCGCCCCTCGGAGGCGGAGGCGATCGCGGTGATTCCCTGGCCCCGCGCGTCCCGGTCGGTGGTCGATCGCGCGTCGGGAGCGGACAGAACGTCGGCAATCTCACGTGCCTGGGCCTGCGCGGTGTCCAGCTTGTCCTGGGTCTGCGCGTTCTGGACGGCGAACAGCGCGGCGACGGCGAGGGCGGCCGCCGCCGTGAGTGTGGCGAGCGGGGCGAACAGAGGGCGCATGCGGGGCGCACGGCGGACCGGCGGCAGCGGTTCGGTGCCCCAGACATGTGCCGGGAGTTGGTGGCTGCGCCTGCGGGGCGGTTCGGCCGAGCGTCCGGGGGCGCGTGCCGGGGAGTGGGCCGCGGACTGGCCCGGGGACTCCTGGGGGGTCGCGCGGATCGCGGACAGGACCCGGTCGCGCATGGCGAACGGGGGCGGCGCCGCCGTGGACCAGGCCAGCCGGACCGCGTCCTCGGACAGCAGGCGCACCTCGGCGGTGCAGGCGTCGCAGCGGGACAGGTGCTTCTCGAAACGGCGCCGCTCGTCGGGGTCGAGGGCGTCGAGGGCGTAGGGGGCGGCGAGGGAGTGGAGATCCTCGCGGCGGAACAGTCTGCCGAGCGCGCTCATGCGACACCTCCCAGGCATTCGCGCAGTCGGGTCAGTCCGTCGCGCATCCGAGTTTTCACCGTGCCCAGCGGGAGCGAGAGTTGCTCCGCCACTTCACGGTACGTGTAGCCCTCGTAGTAGGCGAGGGTGACCGACTGGCGTTGCAGGGTGGTCAGCCGGTCCAGGCAACGGCGCACCCATTCGCGTTCCATCCCGGCCTCGACCTCTTCCGCCACGTGGTCGAAGGCGGGCCGGTGGGAGCGCTGGGCCTCGCGCTGCTCGCGCTCGCCGGCCGCGCGGGCACTGCGTACCCGGTCGACGGCCCGGCGGTGCGCGAGCGTGAGTATCCAGGACAGGGCGCTGCCCTTCCTGGGGTCGAAGCGCGGTGACGAGCGCCAGAGTTCGAGCAGGACCTCCTGGGACACCTCCTCCGACTGTGCCGGGTCCCGCACCACGCGCCGCACCAGTCCGAACACCGGCCCGGACACGATCCCGTACAGCTCTTCGAAGGCCTTCTGGTCTCCCCCGGCCACGAGAACCAGAAGCTCGTCCGCTCCCACCCGCGTCCCCTCTCTATGGCCGCACACGGCCCCTCCCCGCTCCATCACGCTTGTCACCGTCACCTTAGTTATCCGTAGCGGACGTGCCTGCGGATGGGTACGGATCAACTGCCCTCGAAACGCGGTTCGGTCGCCTCCCAAACATCTTTGAAAAAGTTTTCAGGATCGACCAATCCGCCTCCGCGAGGGCTCCGAATCCCCGTCGTCAGGCAAGTTGACACGGTGAGGACGGACGGAATGACGACAACCATCTCCAAGGGCGGCGCGCGGCGCAGGAGCATCGCGACCCTCATCTGTGGCGCGCTGGCCGCCGGGGGGCTCGCGTCCGCCGGCGTCACCGCGCTCGTACCGGGTAAGGCTTCCGCCTCCAGCCACCGCGAGGCTCCGCTGATCTCGGGCACGCCCCAGTTCGACAACACGGACCTGTACGCGTTCGTGAGCCCGGACAAGAAGGACACGACGACGATCGTCGCGAACTGGATCCCGTTCGAGGAGCCGGGCGGCGGCCCGAACTTCTACCAGTTCGCCGAGGACGCCCAGTACGACCTGCACATCGACAACAACGGTGACGCGCAGGGCGACCTGCTGTTCCGCTACACCTTCAAGACGCATGTGAAGAACAAGAAGTCGTTCCTGTACAACACGGGTGCGGTGGACAGCCTGTACGACCCGGACCTCAACGTCACGCAGACGTACGACATCGAGCTGATCAAGCTCAAGAACCAGCGCGTCGTGTCGAAGACGAAGATCGCCGACGATGTGCCGGTCGCTCCGTCGAACGTCGGCAAGGCGTCGATGCCGAACTACAAGAAGCTGCGCGACCAGGCGATCCACAAGCTGACGAACGGTTCGACGACGTTCGCCGGCCAGGCCGACGACCCGTTCTTCGCGGACCTGCGTGTCTTCGACCTGCTGTACGGCGGGAACCTCTCCGAGGTCGGCAACGACACGCTCAAGGGCTACAACGTCAACACGATCGCGCTCCAGGTGCCGACGCACATGATCGCGGAGTCGTCGAAGCAGCCGGTCGTCGGTATCTGGTCGACGACCCAGCGTCTGAACGCCGGCGGCTACTACTCGCAGGTCTCGCGGCTGGGCATGCCGCTGGTCAACGAGGTCGTCAACCCCATCAAGGACAAGGACAAGTTCAACGCGTCCTCGCCGTGGCAGGACGCCCAGTTCCTGAAGAACGTGACCAACCCCGAGCTGCCGAAGCTCATCGAGGCGATCTACAAGATCCCGGCGCCCAAGGAGCCGCGCAACGACCTGGTCGATGTCTTCCTCAAGGGTGTGAAGGGCCTCAACCAGCCTCCGTACGTCACCCCGGCCGAGGAACTGCGTCTCAACACCTCGATCGCCCCGAACATGCACCCCAAGCGTCTCGGCGTCCTCGACGGTGACACCGCGGGCTTCCCGAACGGCCGTCGCCTCACGGACGATGTGATCGACGCCTCGCTGCAGGTCGTCGAGGGTGAGCTGCTCGGCGCGAAGAACGACCTCGGCGACGCGGTCGACAAGAACGACAAGAACTTCGAGAAGTACTTCCCGTACGTGGCTCTGCCGACCGAGGGTTCGCGTGGCCCGCTCGCCAAGGGCACCAGCGGCACCAACGACGTCCGCAGCCAGCTCGGTGACGCGCTGCAGCCCGCCGGCACCGCCGGTGGCACCGACACCATGCTGATCGCCGGTTCTGCGGCGGCCGGTGCGGCCGGGTTCCTGCTGATCTTCGCCGGCGTCGTGTGGTGGCGGCGGAACATGCGGAACCGGGCGTACTGACCCGCTGTCCCTCCCTCACCCCACCCCCACCAGCTGGCGCGGCCCGCTCGTATCCATCCCCCACGGCGCGGGCCGCGCCGCACACCCGTCGACACCCGGCCCCACCCGGGTGTCCGCACAACTGACCCGCCCAGGCAACACAAGGAGAGGGCATGCCCCCGCGTACGAACGACAACGCACCGGCCAGTGAGCACAGCACCCGGCCGACCGCCACCCCGGGGGCAACGACCACACCCGAGACGGCGCCGTTCGCGGACGCCGCGAACGCCGGGCAACACGAGAACACCCTGCCCGGCACCACTCCGGCCGCCCCGACGAAGACCTCAGCCACACCCGAACCCGAGGACGCCACACGCAGTGCCGCCCCGGCCGGAGCGGGGGAAGCCCAGGCGGGTGCGGCGCGCACCGCACCGGCGAGCGGCGCGGCCAGGACACCGGGCATGCCCGGGACCGAGGCCGCCCCGGATGGCGCGGACGCCGACCCCAGGAACATCCCGCACGCTGCCACTCCGGGCGAAGCCCGGAAGGACGCGCCGCGCGACACACCGGCGAGCCACGTGGCCGAGACGCCGGGCGCGTCCGAGGCCGACGTGTCTCCGGCCGGCGCGGACGCCGGGCACGAGGGCGCCGCGCGGACCGCGGCCCCGGCCGGCGCCGGTGAAGCCGACGAAGCCCGGACGAGTGCGCCGATCGCCACTCGGGCCGACGGCCAAGGCGGCTCCGGAGACCTCGTCGACGGCCCCGGCAACGCACCCGCGGTTCCCGGCCCGGGAGGAAGCGGGGACGAGCGGATCGTCGCTGTTCGGCGGGTCGGGGAGTCGTCGCGGCGGTGGCGGGCTGTGCAACTCGGGGCCTGTGCCGTCGCGTTGGCGGTGGCGTTCACCGGCGGGGCCATGGTGCTGGGGGCCGTCCGGGACGGGGGCGGGACCGCCAGCGTCCCGTCCGCGCCCGCCGCGATGTCACCCGCGCTGCTCGCGAGCGGCAACCTCGACGCCAGCATCGCCTCTCTCCAGGCCCATCTCCGGGCGCAGCCCAAGGACTTCGGCAGCTGGGCCACCCTCGGGCTCGCCTATGTGGAGCAGGCCCGCACCAAGGGCGACCCCTCCCGGTACCCGCAGGCCCAGCAGGCCCTGAACCGGTCCCTCGAGGTGGAGCCCGACAACGACCCCGCCCTCGCCGGGCGCGCCGCCCTCGCCGCCGCCCGCCATGACTTCCCCGGCGCCCTCAAGTACTCGGACCAGGCCCTCGCGCAGAACCCCTACAGCGAGCGCGCCCTGTCCACCCGTATCGACGCCCTCGTCGAACTCGGGCGCTACGACGAGGCGTTGAAGGCCACCGACGAGGCCGACGCCAAGCGGCCCGGGGTGCCTGTCTTCACCCGGTACGCGTACGTGCGTGAGCTGCGCGGCGATGTCAAAACCGCACGGCGTGTGCTGGAGCAGGCGCTCAACTCCGCCACCTCGCGCGGGGACATCGCGTACGTGGCCACCGCGCTCGGCCAACTCGCCTGGAACCAGGGCGAGTACAAGTCCGCCCTGGAGTTCTACGCCCGTGCCCTCGCCGCCGACGACGCCTACCTTCCGGCGCTGGAGGGCCGCTCCCGCGCCCAGTTCGCCGACGGCGACCGGGCCGGTGCGATCAAGGGCATGGAGGACGTCGTCTCCCGCTATCCGCTGCCCGGCCCGCTGGTCGAACTCGGCGAGCTGTACGAAGTCCGGGCCGGCGACGGCGACTTGGCGAAGGCGCGCGACCAGTACGCGCTCGTCAACGCCTGGACGGCCATCGCCCGCGCCAACGGCGTCAACGCCGACCTGGACACCGCGCTCGCCGCCGCCGACCACGGCGACCGGAAGTCGGCGCTGCGCGCGGCCCGCGCCGAGTGGGACCGCCGCGAGACCGTGCACACGGCCGACGCCCTCGCGTGGGCCCTGCACGTCAACGGCAAGGACGAGGAGGCGCTCCCCTACGCCCGCCGCGCCACCGCGACCGGCTACCGCAACGCCTCCTTCCTCTACCACCGCGGCATGATCGAGCAGGCCACGGGCCACGCCAAGGAAGCCCGCGCCTCGCTCTCCGCCGCCCTCGAACTCAACCCCGGTTTCTCCCCGTTGGGCGCCCGCAAGGCCCGTACGGCTCTCAAGTCCCTGGAGGCGGCGAAGTGAAGCCCCGTCGTGCGGCCGCCTCGGGCGCCGCCCTGTTCACGGCCGTCTGCGCGCTCGTGCTGGCGCCCGCCCAGGCCGCGAGCGCCCATCCGCTCGGCAACTTCACCGTCAACCGGTACGACGGTCTCGTGGTCGCCCCGGGACAGCTGCGGGTCGCGCATGTAGAGGACCTCGCCGAGATCCCGGCGACCCAGGCCAAGCCCGACATCGAGAAGCTGGGGCTGACCGAGTGGGCCGGGCAGCGGTGTGCGACCGCCGCGCAGGGCAGCAAGGTCACCGTGGCCGGGCGTACCGTCGCGCTCTCCGTCGGCAGCGCCAAGGCGAGCACGCGGCCCGGTCAGGCGGGCCTGAACACCCTGCGCGTGGAGTGCGCGCTCACGGCCGCACTCCCCGAGGTCGCCGAAGGGGACACCGTCTCCCTCGGCTTCCACAGCGCGGGCACCGAGTCGGGCCCCGGCTGGCGGGAGATCACCGCGCGCGGCGACCGGATGACGCTCGCCCGGTCCGACGTACCGAAGAAGTCGGTCTCCGGTGAACTCACCAGCTACCCGCAGGAGTTGCTGTCCTCTCCGGCAGACACCCCGTCGGCCGCCCTGCGGGTGCGCGCGGGTGGCCCGGCCCTTGTCGAGGACGGCGGGAAGGACGCGCCGGCCTCCTCCGTGCTGCCGCGCGGCGCCGACCGCTGGACGCGCGCGCTGGACTCCCTGGTGGCCCGGCACGACCTCACGATCGGCTTCGCCGCGCTGGCCCTGGTCATCGCGGTCTTCCTCGGCGCGATGCACGCGCTCGGCCCGGGCCACGGCAAGACCCTGATGGCGGCCTCGGCCGCCGCCCGGGGCGGCAGGGCCCGCCTGCGCGACGTCATGCCGCTGGCCGCGTCGGTCACGGTCACCCACACACTGGGCGTGGTCGCCCTGGGCCTGCTGGTGACGGCCGGTTCGGCGGCGGCGCCCTCGGTGATCGCGTGGCTGGGCGTGGCGAGCGGCGTGCTGGTGACGGGGGCGGGCCTGACCCTCGTACGCCGGTCCTGGCGCCAGCGCGCACACCGCGCCGCGCAGTCCCACCCCCACCCGCACCCCCACGACCATGACCATTCGCACGACCACGACCACGGTCACTCCCACGACCACGACCATGGCCATGAGCACGAGCACCCCCACAGCCACACCCACGTCGCCGACAAGGCGCCGGAACGCGAACTGGTCCTCGCCCACGCGGCGCACGCACTCTCGCACACGGAGACGGCCCCCACGGCTTCCGCCCTCGCCGTCGCACCCGCAGCCGCCCCCACGCACGCGCGCGACCACCAGCACGATCACGATCACAGTCACGGTCACGATCACTCGCACCCCCACCACGACCACCAGGACTCACACGACCACGGTCACACCCACGACCACGCGCACTCCGGCACCACCCTCGAGCACACCCACGGCGGCTTCACCCACACGCACGCCATCGCCCCCACCGTGCGGGGCACGATCCTCCTCGGGTTCGCCGGTGGGCTCGTGCCGAGTCCGTCGGCCGTGGTCGTGCTGGTCGGGGCCGCCGCGCTGGGCAAGGCCTGGTTCGGGTTCCTGCTCGTCCTGGCGTACGGGGTCGGCCTGGCGCTCACCCTCACCGGCGCCGGGTTCCTCGTCGTGAAGCTGGGCAGCGGGGCGGGCCGGCTGCTGGACCGGCGTCCGGGGCTGGCCGGCGGTCCGCTGGTCGCACTCGTCCGGCGTACCGCGCCGCTGGCGTCCGCGTTCCTCGTTGTCGCACTGGGTGCCGGATTGGTGCTCAAGGGGGCGGCAGCCGCATTCAGCTGAGCTACTTTTGGGAAGAAATCAGGCGGAGTGCGGAAAACCGGTGTGCGATGAGATCCAAGACGAGATCAAAGACGAGATCGACTCCGTGAACGTGCGGCTGTGACAGGGGGCGCTCATGTCCGACCAACCGGGCAGTGAACGTGTGATCGCGGGACGCTACCGGCTGCTCTCACCGCTCGGCGAGGGCGGTATGGGCACGGTGTGGCTGGCCCGCGACGAGGTCCTGCACCGCGAGGTGGCCGTCAAGGAGGTGCGCGCGCCCGCCGGACTGCCGACCTCCGAGATCGAACGCCTGTATGCGCGACTGGAGCGCGAGGCCTGGGCCGCCGCCCGCGTCTCGAACCGGAACGTCGTGACGGTGTACGACGTGGCGAATGACGGGGGCCGGCCCTGGATCGTCATGGAGGTGGTCCGCGGACTCTCGCTCGCCGACCAGCTGGACGCCGAGGGACCGCTGCCGCCGCAGCGGGCCGCGCACATCGGTGCCGAGGTGCTCTCCGCGCTGCGGGCCGCCCACGAGGCCGGGGTGCTCCACCGGGACGTGAAACCGGCCAACGTTCTCCTGTCCAACGACGGCCGGGTCGTGCTCACCGACTTCGGTATCGCGACCGTCGAGGGCAGCTCGGCCCTCACCATGACCGGCGAGGTCATCGGCTCCCCCGAGTTCCTCGCCCCCGAACGGGCGCTCGGGCGCACCCCCGGCCCCGAGTCGGACCTGTGGTCGCTGGGCGTGCTGCTGTACGCGGCCGTCGAGGGCAACTCCCCCTTCCGGCAGAACACCCCGCTCAGCACCCTGCGCGCGATCGTGGACGAGGAGTTGCCGCCGCCCCGGCGGGCAGGTCCACTCACGCCCGTCATCGAGGGGCTGCTGCGCAAGGATCCGGCCGAGCGGATCGCCGCCGCGCAGGCCGAGCACGATCTGCGGATCATCGGGGCGGGGGGCACCCTGCGCGCCGAGACCGGCCCGACGGCCCCGTACGCGGCACCGACCATCGCGGCGGCTTTTCCGCAGCATCCGACGACGCCGCCTCGGCCGACCCCCGTTCCCACGGCGGCGACCCGGCCCGTCCCGCCTCCGCCGCCCCCTCCGTCGGACACCTATGGGACCCGCTCGGCCGAACCCGACCGCAACCGCCGGGCGGCCGCCGTCCTGGTCGCGGGCCTCGCCGCCGTCGCGCTGGCGGTGGCCGGACTGACGTACGCGCTGCTGAACCGGGACAACGGCACGGGCGACAACGGCGCCGATGTGGGCAGCAGTACCAGCGCCGGGCAGAACAACGACGGTACGGGTGACGCGAGTTCACCGAAGAGCAGCCCCAGCAGGTCGGCCGAGGACGAGAGCGGGTCTCCGGGCAGCGGTGACGGCGGCAGGACCTCGCAGCCGGCGCAGACCGTGGCGGTCCAGGTCACCGGCTCGGACACCGACTACTCGGGGTCCTGCCCGCCGCCCAACTCCGAGGCGCCCGGGTTCACGGCGACCTTCACGGTGGGCAACGTGCCCACGAAGGTCTCCTACCGCTGGGTGACGGAGAAGGGCGACGCTCCGGAGCAGGGCTGGCGGACTCTGTCGTTCCCGGCGGGCGGCGACAGGACCAAGCAGAACAAGGTCTATGTGACGACGTACGACAAGAGCGGGACGATCAGGAACGCGATCGGCGTCGAAGTCCGCGAGCCGGTGAGCGTGAAGTCCAACACCGTGCCGTTCTCGGTCACTTGCGAGCCGGAGACGGAGACGGAGACCCCGACGGACGGGGTCTCCTCTCCCGAGAGCACGCCCTGAACCCGGCCGTGGAACACCGGGCCTGGGGCGTCGGACGTCCGGTCAGGCGTTGTTGGTGAGCGCCGGGAGGTAGCCGCCCGACTGGCCGGCGGCCGTCGGGTGGTACGACTCGCCGATGTTGAGCAGGTTGAGGCTGTGCAGCCACGAGCTGCCCGAGCAGATCTCATGCCCGGTGAAGGCCGACTTGACGTCACCGAAGGCGAAGCCGTGGTCGGCGGCCCGCTTGGCGAGCGCGCTGTTCAGGTAGTCGGACGCCCCGTTGATCGCGGAGCGCTTGGCCTCGGAGAGGCCCAGGCAGGCCTGGCCGAGCTTGTAGAAGCGGGGGTAGCCCAGGACGACCACATGGGCGGCGGGCGCCCGGGAGCTGATGGCGTCGTACACGCTGTCGAGCTGACCGGGGAGGGTCGAGTCGACGTATGCCTTCGCGGTGTTGATGCGGGCGAGGCAGGAGCTGTCGGACTGCAGCACACAGGTCGTCATGACGTCGGCGAAGCCCGCGTCGTTGCCGCCGACGCTGATCGAGACGAGGCCCGTGGCGGAGCTGAGCGGGGTCAGCTGATTCGCCAGAACATCACCCGTTCGAGCGCCCGAGCAAGCGGTGAAGTTGAAGCTGGAGGGTGAGTGGGCGGCGGCCCAGAGGTACGGGTACGCCTTCGTGCTGCGCTTGCAGTCGCCGCTGGAGCCGATGTAGCCGCCGGCGCCGACCCCCGAGGAGTAGGAGTCGCCGAGGGCCACATAGCCGGTGACGGCGGCGAGTTGGGATGCCTGCGCCGACGTGGCCCCGGTGAGGGCGATGCCGGCGGCGAGGAGGAGCGAGGTCACGTATGCCGTAATTCGGGAACGTCTCATGGAACCTCCCTTTAGCAGGATCTCTGCCTCAACGTTCGTATCAACTACGCGTGTTGAATGGAAGTGTCCATGCCAAGACTTTCCGGCCGAACCGGAACGGATCAACGGTGTTCACGTTGCGCCGCGTTGCGTGCTCATGACATGCGCGTGACAAACCGTCAGGCCTCTTGAGCAACTCCCGCCCATGACCGAGTCTTTACCTCAGCCCGGGGCGGAACGCGACGCTCCGGGTCGTGTCCGCAGCAGCGGGCATCCCCCCACAGGCACACCCCCACCCAGGCGTGTGCTGCCTCAGAGGAGGACTCCCTCGTCATGGCACAACTGCACAGCAGCAAGATCAGGACCGTCGCGACCACCGTCGTGGCAGCCGCCGCTCTCGTCGGCGGACTCACCGCGCTCCCCGCCCAGGCCGCCCCGGCACCCGCCGAGGGCAAGGTGCTGGCCGCCGGCTCCCCCACAGCCGTCAAGGACAGCTACATCGTCACGCTGAAGAAGACGGCGGGCCTCAAGGCCGCGTCGAGCGCCGGCAAGAACCTGATCGGCGAGTACGGCGGCACGGTGAGGAAGACGTTCAGCAAGGCGCTGAACGGCTACACGGCGACCCTCTCCGCGGCCGAGGCCCGCAGACTCGCCGCCGACCCCGCGGTGGCCACCGTCGAGCAGAACCAGACGGTGCATGTCGACGCCACGCAGTCCAGCGCCCCCTGGGGCCTCGACCGCATCGACCAGGCCGCCCTGCCGCTGTCCGGCACCTACACCTACCCGGACACGGCCGGCGCCGGGGTGACGGCGTACGTCATCGACACCGGCGTACGCATCACGCACTCCCAGATCAGCGGCCGGGCCACCAACGGCTACGACGCCGTCGACGGCGACAACGTCGCCCAGGACGGCAACGGCCACGGCACCCACGTCGCCACCACCATCGCGGGCTCGACCTACGGTGTCGCCAAGGCGGCGAAGATCGTGGCGGTCCGGGTGCTCGACAACGCCGGCTCAGGCACCACGGCCGGTGTCATCGCGGGCATCGACTGGGTGACCGCGAACCACAGCGGCCCCTCGGTCGCCAACCTGTCCCTCGGCGGCGGCGCCTCGACCACGCTGGACAACGCGGTCGCCAACTCCATAGCCAGCGGCGTGACCTACGCGGTCGCGGCGGGCAACAGCAGCGCCAACGCCTCCTCCTACTCCCCCGCGCGCGTCGCGGCGGCCATCACGGTCGGCGCCACCACCAGCACGGACGCCCGGGCCAGCTACTCCAACTACGGCTCGGTCCTGGACATCTTCGCCCCGGGTTCCTCGATCACGGCGGGCTGGAACACCAGCGACACCGCGACGAACACGATCTCCGGTACGTCCATGGCCACCCCGCACGTCGCGGGCGCGGCCGCCGTCTACCTCGCGGGCCACACCTCGGCCACCCCGGCCCAGGTCGCCACGGCTCTCACGAGCGGTGCCACCACCGGCGTGGTCACCAGCCCGGGCACCGGCTCCCCGAACCGCCTGCTGCGGCTCGTCCCGTAACACCGGTTCCGTAACACCCGTCCCGGCGCGGTAACTCGCGCCAACCGAACGGCAGTTCCCCGGAGGCAGCCGGCGCCTCCGGGGAACGTCGTGTACGCATAGGGAAGGTGTCGCGGGGAACGGCCGGCCCCCGGCGTGCGCACCCTGGAAACCGGGTGCGCACGGCGCCCTGGTGCCGGATCATGGCGGCATGTCTGCGAACCCACACGACGCGTTGCCGATCCGGCTCAACGTCGACGACAGCGACTCCCCGTCCGACGTCGTCGACGCGCTGTTCCTCGGCCGCTTCGCGACGGGCGAGCAGCCGTACTCCCACGCCGTGAACATCGACCGCGTACGGTCCGGGGCGACGCTTCTCCCGTCGGACGCCCGCGTTCTGCGCGCCGCGCGCGACGACGACCGCAGCACCACTCTCGCGGAGGGCGACGGCTGGACCCTGCTGGTGTCCCGCTGGAACCGGGGTGCCGACGTCACGGTGACGGCGACCTCCCCCGAGCTGGCCGCGAAGGTCGTCGACCGGGCGACGGAGGGTGCGGCGGACGAGCCCGAACCGCAGCCGGAGGACGTCACGATGGGCTTCTGGTACGTGTCCCCGCGCCGGGGCCCGCACCGCACGACCCGTCAGATCTCGGCGGGTACGTGGGACGAGGTCCGCGCCAACTACACGGCACCGGTGGCGAACGCGATGGACGGCCTGATGAAGACGACGCCGGAGGACATCGCGGGCCGGCTGCTGCTGCTCCACGGCCCGCCGGGCACCGGCAAGACGTCCGCGCTGCGCACGCTGGCCCGTGCCTGGCGGGACTGGTGTCAGGTGGACTGCGTCCTGGATCCCGAACGGCTGTTCTCCGACGTCGGCTATCTGATGGACATCGCGATCGGTGAGGAGGACGGCACGGGCAAGGGCCGCTGGCGTCTGCTCCTCCTGGAGGACTGCGACGAACTGATCAGGGGCGAGGCGAAGCACACGGCGGGCCAGGCCCTCTCCCGCCTGCTGAACCTGACCGACGGTCTCCTCGGCCAGGGCCGCAACGTCCTGGTGGGCGTGACGACCAACGAGGACCTGGAGCGCCTGCACCCGGCCGTCGTCCGCCCCGGCCGCTGTCTGGCCCGTATCGAGGTGGGCCCGCTCACGCGCCGGGAGGCGACGACCTGGCTGGGCACCGAGGAGGGGATCGCCCGGGAGGGCGCGACCCTGGCCGAGCTGTACGCCCTGCGCAGGGGAACCAGCCCGACCTCGGTGCCGGATCCCAGGGAGAGCGCGGACGCAGGGCTGTACCTGTAGTGGTTTCATGAAGGTATGACCCTGTTCGTCGGTACGTCGGGGTGGCAGTACAAGGACTGGCGGGGCGTCCTCTACCCGACCGGTTGCCCCTCCAGGCTGTGGCTGGAGGAGTACGCGGCGCGCTTCGCGACGGTCGAGATCAACAACGCCTTCTACCGGCTGCCGACCCGGGAGACCTTCGAGACCTGGCGGGAGCGGACCCCGCCGGACTTCGTCGTCACGGTCAAGGCCAGCCGCTTTCTGACGCACATCAAGCGGCTGCGGGACCCCGAGGAGCCGGTGCACCGCCTGATGAGCCACGCGGCGGGCCTGGGCGACCGGCTCGGCCCGGTCCTGCTCCAGCTGCCGCCGACCCTGCGCTGCGACCCCGGTCTGCTGGACTACTGCCTGACCCGCTTCCCGGCCGGCACCCGGATCGCCGTCGAGCCGCGCCACGACTCCTGGTGGACCGGCGATGTGCGCGAGGTGCTGGAAGCCCGCAGCGCCGCGCTGTGCTGGGCCGACGTGCGGTCCCGCCCGGTGACCCCGCTGTGGCGCACCACCGACTGGGGTTACGTCCGCTTCCACGTGGGCCGCGCCCGCGCGTGGCCGCACTACGGCCGGCAGTCCCTGAGGACATGGGCCGACCGGATCGCCGAGGCATGGCCAGAGGGCCAGGACGTGTACGCGTACTTCAACAACGACCCGACGGGGGCGGCGGTGGAGGACGCGACGGAGTTCGCGAGGGCGGCACGGGCAAAGGGCCTGCAGGTCACCCGGACACCGGGCACCACCCGCCCGGCTGTGGGCAGTCGTTCCGCTGGGGCGGAACGGGTGGGCACAGCCGGCAGCTCCGGGTGCCGCACCGGAAAACCCAAGCACCCGGGCACCGGCTGAAGTGCTTCCTCGTTCACCCCTCCCCGTAAGCCGCCCGCAGGGCGTCCCGTACGGCGTCGAGTGCCTCCGCGGACCCCAGCCCCAGTCGCCGGACCCGCTCCGCGTAACCCTGCGCGGCGACCGCCGCCTCCCGCTCCGCCGCCGAGCCCGCTGCGGCGACGAGCGTTCCGTTGCGGCCCCGCGTCTCGATCACCCCGTCCGCCTCCAGCGCCCGGTACGCCTTGGCGACCGTGTTCGCAGCGAGCCCGAGCGACTCGGCGAGCCCCCGCACGGTGGGCAGCCGGTACCCCACCGGCAGCGTCCCGGCGCGGGCCTGCTCGGAGATCTGGGCGCGCACCTGCTCGTAGGGGGGCGCGCTGTCGTCGATGCGGATCTTCAGGGTCACGCGGCGATTGTCCCGCACGGGCCGGAAAATAGGAGGCACCCGCCGTACCTCCCCGCGTAGCGTCCGAGTTCATGACACCGACCGTGCGCGCCCTGCGTCCCGAAGACCGAGCCGGCGTGGCGGCCTTCGCCCACGTCCGGCGCATCGCCCTGCCCTTCATCCTGTCCAACGCGGAGAGCACCGCGTACGACATCGCGCACACCCACCCCGACGCCCGCTTCCAGGCGCTGGTCGCCGAGGAGGACGGCGAGGTCATCGGCACGGCCCAGACCGGTGTCGTCCACGACAGCGCGGAGCCCGGCCAGGGGTTCGTCAACGTGTACGTGCACCCGGAGCACCTGCGGCGCGGCGCGGGCACGCTCCTCGTCCGCACCGCCGAACAGCACCTCGCCGCCGCCGGGGTGACGAAGTCCTTCGCCTGGGTGCTGGACGCCCCCGACAACCGCGCCTTCGCCGAGCGCCACGGCTACCGTGCCAGCCGCAGCGCGCACTTCCTCCTCCTGGACATGGCGAACCGCGAACTGCCTCCGCTCCAGGACCCTCCGCCCGGGGTCGAGATCGTCCCGGCCTCCGACTTCGCCGCCGACCCGCGCCCGCTGTTCGACCTGGACGCGGAGGTGTCGTCGGACGAACCGAGCGACGTGGACTACGAGTTCACCGACTACGAGGCCTGGCTCCGCGAGACCTGGCAGCACCCCCTGTTCAGCCCCGAGCTGACCTCGGTCGCGGTCGTCGACGGCCGCCCGGTCGCGTTCAGCGCGGCCCGTACCGACGGGTCCACCCGCTACGGCACCGTGATGACCGGCACCGCCCGCGAGTTCCGTGGCCGCGGCCTCGCGAAGCTCGCCAAGAACGACTCCCTGCACCGCGCCCGCGCCGCCGGGTGCACGCAGGCCCTGACGGGCAACGACGCCGGGAACGGCCCGATGATCGCCATCAACAAGTGGTTCGGCTATGAGATCTGCGCGACGGAGGTGCGATATGTCCGCGAACTCGTCTGAGGCCGCGCCGCGCTCCCCATCCGCGCCCATGGTGAACGTCGTCCTGGTCAAGGGCGGCCGTACGAAGATCAGTTACCCGGCCGAGCTGCTGCACGACGACGGCACACGCCTCGCCGTACGGGCCGCCTGGGCCGGCGACGGGGTCCGCGACTTCGGCTTCGTCCGCTTCGAACCCGGTGACGTGTTCACCGAGTACTACTGGCGGGACCGCTGGTACTCGGTGAAGGAGGTGCGTGACGCGGCGGGCACGCTGAAGGGCTGGTACTGCGACATCGCCCGCCCCGCCACACTCGCCGGCAACGAGCTGGTCGTCGAGGATCTCGACCTCGACCTGTGGCGCTCCGCCGACGGCACGGACGTACGGCGGCTGGACGAGGACGAGTTCGCGGAGAGCGGGCTGGCGCGGTCGGACCCGCCGGCCGCGTCGGCCGCCGTGGCGGCTCTCGACGAGCTGGAGTCGCTGGCGCGCGAGGGCGGCTTCGAGAAGCTGCTCGCCTGAACGGGCGCCGGCGCGGTCAGGTGCCGGCCAGTACCGCGTACCGCTCGTCCTCGACCTCGCGCCCCCACAGCCTGGCGTCGCCGGACAGCCGCTCCACCTGTACGTCCGCGGCGAGGGGCGTGAGCAGCGCGGTGAGTGTGTCGGCGGGTATGCCGGCCGGGCTGACCGTCCCCCACACGCCCTCGACCAGCACCATGCGGCCGCCGGCCCGGAGCAGGCCGCGCCAGTGGCGCAGCACGCGCGCGGGGTCGGGCAGGGTCCACAGGACGTGCCGTACGAGCACGACGTCGAAGCGCTCCTCCCCCACCGGCGGCGCCCCCGCGTCGCCGACCAGGAACACGGCGTCGCGGCCGGCGAGCTTGCTCCTGGCCCGCTCGACCATGGAGCGGGACAGGTCCACGCCGGTGACGCGGTGTCCCTGCTCGGCCGCGAGGAGCGACAGGCTGCCGGTGCCGCAGCCCAGGTCGAGGACGTCGGAGGGGCGCTCGGGCAGCCAGGTCCGCAGCCGGGCGGCCCAGGCTTCTCGCACGGCCGGGTCGCGCAGGCCGTGGTCGGGTTCGTCGTCGAAGGTGGCCGCTTCCGCGTCCCAGTCGGTGTCGTTCATGGGGCCAAGAGTGACACCCGCCACTGACAATCGAATCGTGACGGCCGCCACTGACAGACCCGCGCCGATGAGTCACCCTCCCGGGAATGGTCTATCTCCGTGAAAACGCGGAACCCGGTAGACCGAAGGAGGCAGCCATGCGCCGCATAACCGTGCAGAAGCCCCTGAGGAAGTCGGACGCCCGCAGGGTGCGGGAAAAAGCCGACGAACGCCCCACCGAGCGTCCCGAGGTCCGTAAGGACATCGCACGCACCTGGTGGCCCGACGGCTGAGCGCCGCCCGTGGGCGTACAGCGTCGGTGCGGCTGGGCGCCGTTGCGTCGCGGCCGTTGCCTGAGCGCAGTCCGAACCCTTCCTTAAGCCGACCATAAGGATCGCTCCCACCTGCCTTCAGCAGGCGATTTCGCGGAAATCCGGGGCTAGTTTGGTGATCGCCCCGGATCGGCCGTACTGCCACTGAGTTTGCCGGGGTCTGACCGGCGGCTCAGGCCGGCCAGACCCCGGCGGAGACTCTCCGGCCGGGGTCAGCCGATCGCCGACAGACAGGTGGTCTCGGTGGCGTGGGCCGGGTCCAGGGCGTTGGTCACCTCGTGGAACACGATCCGGTCGAGCAGCCCGACGGCGGCGTGTTCGGAGAGGTCCAGCGGACAGAGGTCCTGGATCAGGACGTTGTGTACGTCGGAGCCGGTCAGGAACTGGCTGCGGTACGGCGTGACCACCTCGTCGTACCGGGTGGCGAGGACCGTGTAGCGGACTCCCGGGACGGTGTCGCCGCCCGCGTTGAGCTTGGCGAGGAAGGCGGACCCCGCCACCTGGTCTGCGAGAGCCGGGGTGGCCGTGGAGAGCAGGTCCTCGGCCCCGGGGAAGTACTTCAGCAGGTTGGTGAGCCCGTTCAGGGTGGTGCCGTGATTGCTGGGCGCGATACCGACGAAGGTGTGCACCTCGGCGGCGCCTCCGAGGAACTTGAGGTAGTAGCGGGGCATCATGCCGCCCTGTGAGTGACCGACGAGGTCGGTCTCGCTCGCGCCGGTCGCCGCGAGCACCTTGTCGACGAAGGAGGCGAGCTGTCCGGCCGACTTGTCGATGGGCCCGAGGCCGTAGAAGAGGGGGACGCCGGGCAGTTGGCCGTAGTCGAGGGAGAAGACGCAGTAGCCGCGGTTCTTCAGATACGGCGCGAGGGTGAGCCAGTTGTCGATCCCGTTGGCGAAGGTGCCGTGGACGAGGACGACGGGGCGGGGGTGGGCGGCGGACGGCCTGCAGGAGTAGTCGTTCCAGCCGCCGTTCGTGGTCAGCGCGGCGGATTCGGCCTGGTCGGTGGGGGTTTCCGCGTGCGCGGTGGTGGCGACGGGCGCGACGGTGGCCGCGGCGGCCAGCAGGAGCGCGGCGAGGGGTCTGAGTGCGCGTTTCCAGGGCAGCATCGAGTGATCTCCTTGCGGCTCAAGGGAGTTGCGACGGCTCTACGCCCTGTGATCCGGATCACGAGGATGCTGTTCACTCGTCAAGTTACGAGCGAGTAGCACAATCTGGGAAGTTACGCGTCAGTAAAAACTTTCGGCATGGCCGGTGACTGTGATAATGGGCCGCCGCTCCCGGACCCGGTTTCGACCGACGCCGACTCCTTCCAACTCCTTGGCGTGCAGGGCGAGTCCGCTCACTCGGGCAGGCTGCGGGGTGAGCGTCTCGTCCATCGCACGAGCGGCGCGGATGAGTGCGGCGGAGTCGGCGGTCGGCTTCCCGAGCGGGCGGCTGCGGGTCTCCGCGGGGTGGTCGGCGTAGCTCAGGGTGAGGGTGAGCGTGCGGCACGCCTTCCCCAAGGCGTGGAGCCTGGTGCCGAGTTCATGGGCCGCGGCGCGCAGAACCGCGCGATGACATTCC
This sequence comes from Streptomyces sp. NPDC047042, assembly GCF_040644035.1. NCBI lineage: Bacteria > Bacillati > Actinomycetota > Actinomycetes > Kitasatosporales > Streptomycetaceae > Streptomyces > Streptomyces sp. NPDC047042. The sequence goes on from NZ_JBEYVP010000074.1 coordinate 19,663, forward strand.
GGTACGGACACCACGCGTTCGGCGGTCAGACAGCGGGCCTGGTGGAGGTTCGGCACCACCCGCCCGCGGTCGACGCCGGAGGCCTTCTCGCGCAGGTCGCGACCGACCTCCGTACCGACGAGGCGGCACAGGAGGGACAGCGGCGCCGCGGCGACCCGGCCGAGGGTGTCGAGCCCGTGGACGTGGAGGGCGCGGGCGGTGGCGCCGGCGATTCCGGGGAGGGTGTCTACGGCGCGCGATGCGATCAACTCCGCGACGACATGCGGCTGTTGGGGCAGGAGCCGAGGAACTCCAGGAGCGGCTTCGTACAGGGCGAACCGGGCCAGGGTGGGCCCGGGCCCGATCCCCACCGCACAGTCGATCCCGCACCGGGACAGGGACCGCGCACGGATCGCCGCCGCCAACTCCACGGCGTCCCGCTTCGACTTCCGCATGCCGTCGTACGGTCCCAGCAGCGCTCCGTCGGGCGGCAGCGCCTCGACGACGGGCGTGAACTCGCTCAGCAGTGTGAGGAGTTGCGGCAAGCGGGTCTCGCGCATGGGCGGTGGCAGTTCGAAGCGCACGCAGAGGACGGTCACACCTTCATTTCGCGCCCCACGGACATCTGGATGTGACCGAAGCGGACTTGAGCCTCGGCGTCATCGGCCGGCCGGCGAAGGACACGCCGGCCCCGGAACCGGTGTCCGACACTGCGCCCGAGTCGTCGCCCGCCTCGGAGTCCCGCATTTAAGTCACGACGGCACCCGCCGTACGGACGACAGTGGCTTCAGTGGCGGCCGAGGAGACCCCTGACACGGACTCCGCCTCCCCCGAGGAGGAGCCGCGTCAGTAGGGGCGCACGGCTGGCCGGCTATCGGGCGGACTCCGGTGCACGTGTGGGTTGTTCGGCCTCGGAACCGCGCAGGCCGAGGCGCGAGTGGCCGCGCCGCCGTGCTGCGGCTGTGCGGGTCAGGGCGAACGCTGCGGTCAGGGCCACAACCACGAGGGCGGCCCCAGAGAGGAGAAAGGCGTTCCTGACTCCGGTGAGTGCGATGGTGGTCGAGGCCACGAAGGGGGAAACGGCCAGCGCTCCCGCCACTCCGGCCTCCCACAGACCCAGCGCCTTCGCCAGATGGTGGCCCGGTATGCGTTGCTGCACCAGCGCGATCAGCGGGATGTCCGTGAGGGCCGAGGCCAGCCCGGTGGCGACCAGGAGCACCGCGGCCCCGGCCGTGGAGGTGACGATTCCGAGCGGCGCGCGGAAGATCGCGAGCGGGATCCAGGCCAGCACCGCCACCAGGGCGAGTCCGCGCATCCGCAGGCCGGCCAGCAGGAGCGCCCCCGCCACTTCCGCGACCCCGGCGACGCCCAGTAGCAGGCCGTAGCGGCCCCCCTGGCCCACCACGGCGACCAGCCCCACCGTCAGGAAACCGCTGGTCAGGACGAGGGCGAGGACGAAGGTCACCATCGCCACGAGCACATCAGGAGCCTCGCGCACGGCCCTCAGCCCGGCGGCGAGATCGGCCCGCAGCCCCACCGGCCCGGCGGCCAGGACGGGGCGGGTCACGCGGATCGCGGCCACGGCGCCCGCCGAGGCCAGGAAGGTCAGGCCGTTGACCAGCAGAGCCGCTCGCAGTGAGCCGTGGGCCAGCAGCGGGGCGAGCATGAGCGGGCCGACGAAGAAGGCGGCCCGGAAGGCGACTTGCAGAAGCCCGTTGGCCTGCTGCAGACGGTCGGCCGGGACGATCTGCGTGACGATGGCGTTGCGGGCCGGGGCGAACGGGGCGCCGATCAGGGCCAGCAGGGCCGTGGTCACCACGAGCAGGGGCAGGCCCAGCAGGCCGAGGGAGAGCAACAGCACGGCCACCGCCACCACGGCGACCCGGGCCAGATCGGTGGCGATCATCAGCTTCCGGCGGTCGTAGCGGTCGGCGTACGAGGCGGACACGAACGTGGCGAGGAACGTGGGCGCGAACGCGGCCACGCTGACCACGGCGACGGCCGTCGGGTCCTTCGTCAGCGACCAGGCCAGCCAGGCGGTCGCGGCGGTGTACAGGCCGTCGCCGAAGCGTGAGGCGGCCTGACCGGCGAAGAGGAGCAGGAAATCGCGGTCCCGAAGCAGTGACATGCCGTTCACTGTCGGATCTCGGCCGCCACTGATCCACTTATTAGGCAGATGGCTAATCAACGGGGTCGGCGGCGTCGTGCAGAAAGCTCTCCAGGCCGGGAGCGAGACCCGCCACCTGCTGGGGCAGGAGCCGGTACAGGACGTAGTAGCCCTCGCGGCGGCGTTCGAGCAGGCCCGCCTCCGTCAGGACGCGCAGGTGCTTGGACAGGGCGGCCTCGCTGACGCCGACGAGCGGGGCCAACTCCTGGGTGCTGCGCGGGCGTTCGGCGATCAGGCGGAGGGCGCGCAGGCGGGTGTCGTCGGCGAGCGCGCGGAGCGTGCCGACGAGCTGGGCGGGCGGAATCCTGGGGCGGGCCTCCCGGGCGATCGACGAGACGGGGAAGACGAGGCCGAGGGGCCAGGGGCCGTCGCAGTTGACCCGTACGTGCGGCCACACATAGGTGCTGGGGGCGAGCAGCAGGGTGTCGTCAGGGCCGATGGTGACCTCGTGGTCGTGCGGGCGCTCCAGCCAGAAGCGTTCGGCCTGCCGGTCGCTGCGCACCTCCGGCCACAGGCCGCGGAGCATGCCGTACAGTCCGCGCTGTTCGATCTGGTGCCCGGCCTCGCTCACCCCGGCGGCCAGTTCCGGTTCGATTCTGGCCCATTCCTCCTCGAACGCCTCCCGCCAGTAGCGTTCCAGCATGCTCAGGAACCTCTCGAGGAGTGCGCGAGGGTCGTCGAGGAGCATCGCGGCCATCGTCTCGTCGCTCACCCGTGCGACGCGCTCCCGCAGCAGGCCGCGTACGCCGGGGTCCCGCAGCGCGTGCGGATCCCTGCCCGCGCCGCCGCCCGGCCACGGCGACAGCAGCGGGACGGCGAACTCCAGCCGGGCCAGCTCCGGGTCCGCCGTACGCAGGCCGGCCAGCTCGTCGGCGAAGTCCGCGAGCCCTCCGGTCGGCCGCGGAAAGAGGAACTCGGGGAAATACGAGCGCACCGCGTAGGAGAACGCCTCGATCTCCCGCTTCAGCGCCGGCGACAGTTTGCGCATCGCGCGTACCCAGCCGTGCTGGACGGGGTGGTGCTTGGGCTCCACCAGCACATGAAGGCTCAGTACGGCTTCCATCGCGGGCGAGTAGGCGAACCCCACCCGCTCCGCACCACCGGCGGGCACCCTGAACACGATCGTCATGACTCGTCATCCTCGCCCGTCCGCCGCCCCCGGCGGGAGCCTGCCGCGCGAGAGATCAATTCACGAGAGCCGCTGTGCGTACGGGTACACCTCCAGCACCAACCGCTCCCCCTCCGGTGCGCGCGAGACGCAGGGCAGCATGGCGCCCTCCGCACGTTCGGTGGCCGTGAGGCGACGGTCACGATGGTCGACCTGGCCCAGGGCCACCTGTACCCGGCAGGTGCCGCAGAACCCCTGGCGGCAGGAGAACGGCAGGTCCGGCAGGGCCTCGTGGAGAACATCCAGGGCGGAGCGGTCGTACGGCACCGGCAGAACCGGTCCGGTGTCGCCCAGCTGGAGTTCGAAGGGACGGCCGTCCGTGATCGGGGGCGGGGCGAACCGCTCGTAGTGCAGGGCTGAGGCGCCGCTGGCACCGAACGCGCGCCGGACGCCGTCGATCATGGGCGCGGGCCCGCAGCAGTACACCGCGCCCGCTGCCGGGCTCAAGCTCAACAGCTCGGCTGCTTCGGGCACGCCGGACTCGTCGTCAGGGCGGATGAAGACCCTGCCGGAGTCTGCGGCTGCGGCCGCGAGTTCGGCCAGCTCTGCCGCGAAGGGCATCGAGGCGCGGCTGCGGCCGGTGTGCACGAGCCTCCAGTCCAGCCCGCGTCGGGCGGCTTCCCGGGCCATCGGCAGGATCGGGGTGATGCCGATGCCGCCCGCGACGAGCAGGACGGACGCTTCGGCGGCGAAGGGGAAGGCGTTGCGGGGCGGGGTGACGGCAACCCGCGCACCCTCTCCGAGGGCGTCGTGCACCTCGGCCGAACCGCCTCCGCCGCCGGCGATACGGCGCACCGCGATGCGGTACCGGTACCGGTCGGCGGGGTCGCCGCACAGCGAGTACTGCCGCTTGCGGCCGGAGGGCAGGCGCAGTTCGAGGTGGGCGCCGGGCTGCCAGGGCGGGAGTATCGCCCCGTCGGGTGCTTCCAGCCGCAGGGAGACGACGTCCTCCGCCTCCTGGCGCCTGGTGGCGACCACCAGTTCCCGGACCACGGGCGTCTCGGTGGCAGACGGGCGCCAGGGAGGAGTGGCGCGCCGCGCGAGGCGCGTGACCGCGTGGTCGCTGAAAGCCGCCAGCTTCTGCATGAAGGAGTCGCCGCGCGGTCTGCCGTACAGGTCCGGCGGCCGGGTGACGGGTGTGCTGATGTCCATGGGGTGCCTCACTGGTCGCCGGCTCACCGGGCGGCCGCTCGGGCGGCGGGGGACGCCGCCAGGTAGGCGACCGCCTGCTGGGTCGAGCCCTCCTGGGTCGGGTGGTAGCCGGGGCGGAAGTAGCGCAGCACCGAGCGGGTGAACTCGCCCGGCGGGGGCATCAGGTCCTTGCGTGCCGCGGCCAGGAAGTCGCGGAAGCGGACCTTGACCCGATCGTCGAGTTCGGGGTCGGCGCTCATCAGGAAGCGGACTCCGCGGATCCACAGCCGGGTCAGCACCGGAGCGGTGACGAGCATGCCGGCCACTCGGCGCCGGTACCGGGGATCGAGGTGCACCAGCAGGTCGAACGCGACCGAACGGTGTTCGACCTCCTCCGCGCCGTGCCAGCGGAACAGATCGAGCATCGCGGGGTCCGCGCCGGCCTGGTCGAGGTGCTCGTTGCTGAGAATCCAGTGGCCCATGTACGCGGTGAAGTGCTCGAACGCGGCTATGAGGGCGAGCCGTTGGAGGAGGTGTGCGTGGGCGGCGGCCGGCGTCAGCTCCGGCCGGTCTCCGAGCACCCTGCGGAAGATCCATTCGGACTGCAGGGTGTACGGAGCGGGGTCCAGCCCCTTGGAGAGCAGGTGCTCCAGGACCTCCTGGTGCGCCTCGGCGTGCATCGCTTCCTGGCCGATGAAGCCGCGTACGTCCTCGCGCAGCCGGTCGTCGGTGATCAGTGGCAGTGCCTGCTCGAAGGTGCGCACGAACCAGCGTTCGAGTTCGGGGAGCATGAGGTGGAGCACATCGAAGGTGTGGGTCGCGAAGGGCTCACCCGGCAGCCAGTGCAGCGGGGTGGCGCTCCAGTCGAAGGTGACGTCCCGGGGTCGTAACACCAGGTCGTGGTGGTCGACGGGCTCGGACGGACTCTGCTGGTGGGCACGTGCGGCTCGGAACATGACAGGTTCCTCTTCCGTCAGCGGTCGAAGTGCGGGGAGTGGGAGCGGTCTTCGGTGCGGTCGGCGAATTCCGCGATCCGGGCCGCGACCTCCTCGGGGTGGCTGAGCTGTACCCAGTGCCCGGCGTCGATCGGGCGCCGTTGCAGCTGGCGCGTCCAGCGCTCCACGCCGTACGACAGCACCGGGCGGACGCAGAAGTCGCGCGTGGGGATGATGAGTTGGACCGGGACGGTGGTCGGCCGGTCCCGGGGACGCAGCAGGCGGGGCAGCATGTTGGCGCGGTAGAGCGCGATGCCGGACACGGCGTCACGGACCAGCGTCGGCGCGGGATAGGCGGTGGGCCCGGGCATGCCCTGGGATCCGGTGAGGAAGCCGCGCCAGCGGTGCCCCAGCGCTCTCCACGTCAGGGCGGGCAGGAGGGGAAGGTGAAAGAAGGCGATGTACCAGGACCGTACGCCCTGCCGCAGCATCCTCGGCAGGTCCGGATGCCGTGGCCGGACGCGGGCCCGGATCAGATGGCCGACGTGGTCCAGGCAGGGGCCGGAGATGGAGGTGAACGAGGCGATCCGCCCGGCCAGGCGGGTGCCGGTGACCGACTCCCAGGAGTGGATCGATCCCCAGTCGTGTCCGACCAGGTGCACCGGGCGGTCGGGGCTCACCGCGTCGAGAACCGCCTCCAGGTCGGCCTCCAGGCGGGACATCCGGTAGGCGCGCAGACCCCTGGGCCGGTGGGAGGCGCCGGCTCCCCGCACGTCGAAGGCGGTGACGTGGAAGCGGTCGGCCAGGCGCTCGGCGACGGGGTGCCACACGGCGCTGGTGTCCGGATAGCCGTGGACCAGCACCACCGCGGGGGCCGTGGACACTCCCCACTGGTAGGCGGCCAACTCCACGCCGTCGGCGCCGTCCACGGCGATCCGGCGGGCGGCCGGGCCGGTCACCGGCCACCGTCGGCAGGCGTCAGTTCGCCGTAGTTCAGACCGCCGTGGAAGAAGCTGGGCCGCACCGGCCAGTGCCGCTTGAAGGTCGCCAGCTCCGAGGAGGGCAGGATCTGCA
>NZ_JBEYVP010000075.1:0-25586 GCF_040644035.1 Streptomyces sp. NPDC047042
CCCGTCCGGCGTTTGAGGACGAGGCCGTTCAGGCCGAAGCGGGGGTCTGGGGGCGCAGCCCCCAGGGATGGGACGGGTAGGGGCGGCGGGGGCGAGGAAATGCTTACCTGCCGGGGCGTACCGTCACGTCGTTGATTTCCGCGTCTCTCGGGAGGTCCAGGGCCAGCAGGATTGTCGTCGCCACCGACTCCGGGTCGATCCACTTCGACGGGTCGTACTCCTTGCCCTCCTGCTGGTGAACCTTCTCCTGCATCGGACTCGCCGTCCGCCCCGGATAGACCGTCGTCACCCGCACACCCGCCCCGCGCTCCTCATGGCGCAACGAGTCCGCGAGGGCCTTGAGCCCGTGCTTGGACGCGGCGTACGCGGACCAGTCCGCACTCGCGTTCAGCCCCGCACCGGAGTTGACGAAGATCACCTGCCCCTGGGAGACCCGGAGTTGGGGCAGCAGGTGACGGGTGAGTTCGGCGGGGGCGATCAGGTTGACGTTCAGTTGGTGGCGCCACGTCTTGGGGGTCAGCTCGCCGACCGGGCCGAGATCCACCACCCCCGCGATGTGCAGCAGGGAGTCCACCCGTTCCGGCAGCGCCTGGTGGGAGAACGCCCAGGAGAGCCGGTCCGGGTCGGCCAGGTCGCCCACCAGGGTGCGCGCCCCCGGAAACTCCGCCGCCAGTTCCTTCGCACGCCCCGCGTCACGCGCGTGCAGCACGAGTTCGTCCCCGCGCGCGTGCAGCCGCCGCGCGACCGCCGCACCGATGCCCGACCCCGCCCCGGTGATCACATGTGTAGCCATGCCTGCCATGCTCGCATCACGGGGCCGTCCGTCACGCCGTTCCCCGGCTCTCCTCCAGGTACGCCAGCGCCCCCACCGGCTCCTGAGCGAAGAACACCAGGTCGGTGAGCGGGCGGGGCAGGAATCCCTCGGTCTCCATCCGGCGGAACTGTTCTTTCAGACCGTCGTAGAAGCCCTCGGTGTTCAGCAGCACCACGGGCACGTCCGTCCTGCCGTGCTTCTTCAGCTCCAGGATGTCCGTGGCCTCGTCGAGCGTGCCCGTGCCGCCGACCATGATCACGACGGCGTCCGCCTTCTCCAGCATCAGCCGCTTGCGCTCCCCGAGGTCCCGGGCGATCACCATCTCGTCGGCGCCCGGCCGCGCCTTGACGGCGAGGAAGTCCACCGAGACGCCCAGGAGCCGGCCGCCCGCCTCCTGCACCCCGTCCGCGACGACCTTCATCAGACCGACGTCCGAGCCGCCCCAGACCAGGGTGTGCCCGCCCTTGCCGAGCAGTTCCGCGAACTCCCGCGCGGGGCGCGTGTATCGGTCGTCCAGGTCGGCGGCGGAGAGGAAGACACAGATGTTCATGGCGTCACCGTACGCGGGCCGGATCGCCGGCGTTCCGGGGAACAACCCGGGCTCGCCGAACGCTCTTTCCACATGACGTCAGGACACACGATCACCATCGAGCAGCACCCCGAGCGCGTACGGGTCGTCCACGGCGGCCAGGTGCTCGCCGAGAGCGAGCGGGCCCTCGTCCTGCGCGAGACGGGCTGTCCCCCGCGCTACTACCTCCCTGCGACGGACGTCCGCCTCGACCTGTTGACGCCCTCCGAGACCCACACGTACTGCCCCTTCAAGGGCACGGCGTCCTACTGGTCCCTCCCGGACGCCGCGGACCTCGTCTGGGGCTACCCCGAGCCGAAGCCGGAGGTGGCCCTGATAAAGGACCACCTCTGCTTCTACGAGGTCGAGACCGCGTAGACCCCGCCCACTCCGTCCTACTCCACCGGTTCCGTCACGAACCGCACCCCCGCCTCCAGTTTCCGGGCCAGTGCCTGGGCCTCCTCCGGGGTCTCCGCGCCGACCGCGATGTGGCCGACGCGGTTCCACACCGAGCGGTGCTCGGCGACGACCGCGCCGGGGGCGATCGCCAGCTCGGCGTGGATCAGGGCGGGGTGGGCCAGTACGTCCTCCCAGCCCTCGATCGCCGTCAGGCGGCCGGGGGGCGGGGTGAGGAAGCGGATCGCGGAGCCTCGTACGGGCTTCAGCGCGGACTTGTCGACCGGCCTGCCCAGGACGTCGTCGTAGACCAGGCCGAACCACTCCAGGCCGGGAATGACGTACGGCAGCATGCGGTGGATCCAGCCGCCCGCGTTGCGTACGTGGACCTCGCCGAGGACCACGCCCCGCTCGGTCCACCACAGTTCGACGTGGAACTGGCCGAAACGCAGGTCCAGGGCCGTCAGGGCGGCGACGACCTGCTTCTCGATCTCGGCGGCCGTCTCGTCCGGCAGGATCGCCGGGATGACGTACTCGATCTCGAAGAAGTTGGGCGGCGGAAGCAGTTCCTTCGAGGTCAGGGCCAGGACGTGGGGGGCGCCGTCGATGAACACGCCCTCCGCGCTGTACTCCGGGCCCTCGACGAACTCCTCGACGATGAAGGAGGTGCCCTCGACATCCTTGCCCGGCAGGAACTCCAGGGCCGCCGCCAGTTCCGTCGCGGACTCGATACGGGTGACGCCCTCGCTGCCCATCGCGTCGCGCGGTTTCACCACCCAGGGTCCCGTCGAGGTGGTCAGGAAGTCGCGGGCCTCCCGCTCGTCCGAGCAGACCCGGAAGGCCGGCTGGAGGAAGCCCGCGGCGGTGAGGTGGGCGCGGGCCTCGTCCTTGGTGCGGACGCGGTGGACGGCGTCCGGCGCGTTGCCGGGCAGGCCCAGCGCGTCGGCGACCTCGGCGACGGCCTCCTGGGCCATCTCCCGTACGCCGAACACCACTTCGTACTTGTCCCCGGCCTCGATCCGCTCGCGTACCCAGGCGGCGCTCTCGCCGCGTACGGAGAAGTCGACGGCCGAGACGGTGTCGGCGAGGGCGCTGACGGTGGGGGTGGCCGCCAACGTGTCTTCCTGGTTGGTGACATGGATGCGCAGACCGCGGGCCTGGGCCTCACGGAGGGCCGCCTCTACGACGTCCACCCCCAGGGTGGCGTTTCCCGCGCCGCCGACGAAGAGGAGGTGAGGGCTGCTCGCCTCGGCCATGTGTGCTCCCGGAGAGTGGTGAAGTTGCGTTCGGTGGTGGGGCGTTCGGGTGGTGAAGGGGTGGGGTGGAGGGGTGCCGGTCAGGGCTTCAGCAGGAGCTTGCCGGTGGTGGCGCGGCTCTCCAGCAGTCGGTGCGCCTCGGCCGCGTCCGCGAGCGGGAAGGCCGCGTGCACGAGCGGCTTCAGCACTCCGGAGGCCAGGTGGCCGAAGACGGCACCGCCCGCCGCACGGAGCGTGTGGGCGTCGTACACGTAGTCCCTCATCGTGGGGCGGGTCAGGAACAACGAGCCGCCGCCCCGCAGGAGTTCGATGTCCAGCGGCGGTACGGGGCCGCTGGACAGCCCGCACAGCGCGAGCGTGCCCCGGCGGCCGAGGCTGCGCAGGCTGGTGAGATGGGTCGTGGCGCCGACCGAGTCGTAGACGACCCGCGCGCCCTGACCGTCCGTCACTTCCCGTACGGCGTCGTCGAACTTGTCGTACCCGAAGGTGTGGTGGGCGCCCGCCAGACGGGCGACCTCCTCCTTCTCAGGGGTGGAGGCGATCGCCACGACGGTGGCCCCGCGGGCGGCTGCCAGCTGGACCAGGAGCCGGCCGAGGCCGCCGGCCGCCGCCAGGACGACCACCGTCTCGCCCTCGGCGACGGGGTGCGTCTCGTGGGTGAGGTAGTACGCGGCGAGGCCCTGGAGCGTCACGGCGGCCGCGTCGGTGAGGTCGACGCCGTCGGGGACCGGGATCAGCTTGTCCTCGGGGACCACCGTGTACTCGGCGTAGGCGCCCAGCTGGGAGGCGTACGCGACCCGCACGCCCGGCGCGAACGTGCTCGCGCCCTCCCCGACCGCCTCCACCACACCGGCCGCCTCCTGGCCCGGGGTGAAGGGCGGCTCGGCGGGATAGGTGCCGTCGCGGTAGTAGACGTCGATGTAGTTGACGCCGGCGGCGGTGTTGCGGACCAGTGCCTGACCGGGGCCGGGGACCGGCAACTCGGTCTGCTCCGAACGGAGTTCGGACGGGCCGCCGGGCCGGGTGACGCGGATGGACTGCATGGTTGTCTTCCCACTCCTGGGTCGTGCCGTGCGGTTTTGTGCGGTCAGCTCATGAGGGGGCCACGGGGGTCTCCGCGGTGGAGTGCTCCGCCACGGTGTCCCCCACTGTGCTGCCGCCGGTGCTGCCGTTGGTGTTCTCGCCGAAGATGCCGAGGAAATAGTTGATGTCGGAGGTCAGCCCCTTCACCATGTCCCCGAGCCGGGACTCCCCGCCCGCGGCGAGACTCTGTTCGTGGTGCCTGCGGGTGCGGGCGGAGAACGGCAGTGCTCCCGTGGCGAAGTAGCGTATGGCACCGTCGCCCGCCCGGCGCGGAATGATCGCCGAGCGTGCCGAACGGCTCGCGCTGAACGGGATGTCGAGCCGTCCCTCCTCGAACGCGACCGGAATCTCCTTGTGGAGATCGGCCGTTGAGAGAATGGGCTCGACGATCTCGGCCACCTCCCGCAGGATCCACTCCAGTTCGGTGCCGATGCGGTCCTCGTCGAGCGTGATGAAGTCCAGGAGCGGGGAGTTGGCGCGCGAGGCGAGCAGCAGTCCGTCGATGTTGGCGCGGGTGTCGGGGATGCCGTGCGCCTCCTGGTAGGTCTTGCTGATCAGCTTGCTCGCGCCGCCGAGCCGGGCCACGAGGGCGCCGTAGAGGATGAGGTCCTCGGCGTGCGGCCGCTGCTTGGGGAAGACGCCCATGAACTCGTGGAGCACGGCGTGGACTTCGAGGCCTGCGGGCAGATAGCGGGCCGCCAGTTCGGGGATGGCCCGGAGGGCGGCGACATCCTGCTCGAAGTGGCCGCCCTGCGGGTACGCCACCGAGATGCACCGCACCCCTTCGCGCGCCGCCGCCACCGCCTCCAGGACGCTGATCGCCAGCGAGATGGACGGCGGTACGAGTACGGCGGTCAGGGTGCCGAACGTCTCACGGTCCACGACCAGTCCGTGCCGGGCCAGTTCACCGCACCGGGCGTCCACGTCCCGCCACGCCGCGAGGGACTCGGCGAGCGGGATGTCCTTGCAGTACGGCAGGTTGTACGAGATCCCGCCGCCCTCGAAGGAGGTGATGCCGGACGCCACCGTCACCTCGAACAGCAGCCGCGCGTCGGGGGTCCCGTGCCGGATCTCCAGCGGCGCCGCCACCGCCTCGTTGAGCTGCCGCCCCCGCTCCCAGCCGTGGGTGACCAGCGGATACCCGTTCAGGTCGGCGGGGTTGCGCTCCAGGACCCGGCGGGCGGTGTCGAACTGCTTCAGCCGGGTGTACGAGTCGATGGTGAGCGTGAGGATGTCGGGCCGGGCGTGCCGTTCCAGGTCCTGGAGCAGCGTCGTCATCTGGGCGTGCGAGCCGACCCCGCAGCGGGGTTGCAGCGCGAGCCGCCCCGCCGCCCGTGCGTCCCGCAGCACGTCGGCGACGGTGGGTTTGCCCAGCTCCCGTACGTAGGCCACGGACTCGGCGAGTTCGGGGATCGGCGGGCCGGTCTCGCTCATGAGGCGGAGACCGGGGCCGCCGCCGGGACGCGGGCCCTCAACTCGTCAAGTGTGCCGGGGAGTTCGTCCAGGTCGGACAGGACGACGTCGACGCCGAGCGCGTACAGCCGCTCGTGGTCGGCGGCGCCCTTGTAGCTGCCGACGGAGAGGTTGCCGCCGAGGATCACCGGGCAGCGCAGCTTGCCTGCGGCGCGAGCGGCGGGCAGGTCCTGGAGGTCGCCGTGGGCGTGGCCGTTGAGACTGCCGATGATCACCGCCTCGGCCTCGGGGTGTTCGGAGTAGGCCTCGGCGAATTCGGCCACCGAGGTGCAGGCGCCGAGATTGACCACCTGGAATCCTTCGGCGCGCAGTGCGTGGGCGATGAGGTGATTGGCCACGACATGGCTGTCGCTGGCCGCCACGCCGAGAATGACCGTGCGTTTCTCCACCGCGCGTGCTTGTTCTTGTTCCTGTATTTGTGCTTGTTCTTGTACTTGTGCTTTGTGGTGCTGCATGGCGGGCCCCCGGGATCTCGGACGGAATCGTGGGAAGGGTGTTCAGTCGTCGAATGCGGCGAACAGTTCCCGTTTGCTGACCTCACGCAGCCGCGCGACATTGAATTCCTCCGGATCGGCCGCGGAGAGCGAGTCGAAGACCAGATTGATCGCGGGCACGAGACCCCAGGCATGGTGGTAGGGCGGCCAGCCGGGGCTGCCCTTTTCCAGGTCCGCCTGGCGTTCGAAAATATAGTTCGCCCACTGCGGGGTGGACGGATACCGGTGATGGAAGTCGTGGACGACCGTGTCGCCGGTGAGGACGAGATAGCGGGCCGGCGCGTGCACGAAGAGCATGCGCAGGGTCCACACTCCCCAGGCGGCCGCCCGGCGCAGCGGCGGCAGCTCGGCGTCGGGTGCCGCCTCGCCGATGAAGATGGCGTTGGTGAGGCCGCCGAAGTACTCCTTGCCGCGCCTGACGGTGAGTTCGCGGCCCGGGAAGGTGTGCTTGACGCACAGCCGCAGGGTGTTGCTGATCTGGAAGAGCGGGATCAGCGGGACGAACCAGACGATCAGCAGGGCCGGCCAGGTGCCGGTCGGCACGGTGACCACCAGGGCGGTCAGGTAGAGGGCGAGGAAGGTCGCCTTCTCGGTCCGCGCCGAGCCGTGCCAGAACGAACGGGCGCGCGCCACCAGGAAGTTCAGATGGAACCAGGGTGACACCAGCTTGCCGAGGACGCGCCGCCACATCTGCCTGCGGGTCATCCCGGGGTGCAGGTCGAGGCTGACCAGGAAGGCCTGGACGGTGGGGTCGCGCAGCGTCATGTGATGGGCGGCGTGGTGGTCGCTTACGTGCTCGCGGCTGTAGCGGACGAAGTTCTGGATGACCAGCAGGCTGGAGGTGAGCCGGCCTATCGCGGTGTCCAGGCGGCGTCTGCGGTACATGTTCCGGTGGGAGCACTGGTGGTAGATCATCATCCGCAGGTTGCGCATGCCGTGCAGGGTGACGGCCCAGCCCACGGGTACCAGCAGCAGCCAGGCGCCGCCGAGAGCCAGTCCGGTGCAGCCGGCCACGACGCCGAGGGCCATGGAGAGATACGCCGTCAGAAGATGAAATCCGGGCGTCCACCAGGATATGGAAGTCTGTCCAGGTAATGCCTTTCCGGTGAAAATCGTGAGCGGGTACTGAGTGAACCGGGGCAGGGCGCGCATGGTTTCGCGGGGATCCGAGTAATCCGCAATGCCTTCGGTCCGGTAGCCATTGTCGATGGCTGCCATCGCACTCCTCTAGGTCAGGGATCTGAGGCGCCTGATATTCGGCCGCCCGGTCGGACGGCAGGGCATATCGGCACACGAGAGGTCTGTGACTGGGTGCGCGGTTGATCCTGGCAGGCGGTCGCCCGCAGGGTCAACCTTTTATCGGGAAACTGAAAGAAAAATGATCGGGAATGAATTGCAGGGCGCTACCCGGCGGTTGTACAGATAAATGGGTCGGTACAGGAAAAGGGGCCGGCCGCCCGTGAATTCACGCGGGTGTGGCGGGCGCGTCCTGGGTGCGGGGTGGTTCCGGCTCGGGGACGGGGTCGGGCAGGACCCTGCGGACCCGGACCGGCGAGAGGAAGACGGGCAGGAAGGCCGTCGACACGAACACGCCGCCCACCCACAACGTGGCCTGGACCCCGATGAGTTCGCCGAGTACGCCGGAGATGGCCGCACCGACCGCCAGGGCCCCCGTCAGCAGGAACCTGAACGTCGCGTTCATCCGGCCGAGCAACGAGCCGGGGGTCATCCGCTGGCGCAGGCTGACTCCGAGCACGTTGTCCATGCCCACCTTGAACATGGCCAAACACCATCCCGCGCCGGCCAGAAACAGCCACGGCCCCCGGTTTACCAAGGGCACGAGCAGCCCCGCCGGGGCCAGACACACCCCGGCCAGACCGAGCGTACGGCCGAATCCCAGCTTGGCGGCGATGGGTCGCGCGCTGCGGGCGCCGATCAGCAGGCCGATCCCGCCGGCGCCCCAGAACAGGCCCAACGCGGCCCCGGGCAGATCGAGTTCGCGGACGAACCAGATCGGCAGCATGGTGTTGATGACCGACGAGCCGAGGTTGGCGAGGGCCGCGGTGAGCACCAGCGCCCGCAGCTCCCGGTTGCCGAAGACATGTTGTACGCCCTCGGCGATCTGGCTGCGCAACCGGGCGCCCGCCCCGTTTTTCGTCCCGCCGGCCGGCGGAGTGCGCCGGATCGCGATGAGTCCGAGCCCGGAGGCCAGATAGGTGCCGGCCGAGACGAGCACGGCCGCCGGTGCGGTGAGCAGCGAGACCAGCCCACCGCCCGCGCTGCGGCCCAGTACGTTGCCGGCCGCGATCAGCGTGTTGATGTCGGCGTTGGCCTGAACGAGCGCCTCTTTGCCGACCAGTTGGGGCAGCACGCTCTGTGAACCCACGTCGAAGAACACCGTCGCACACCCGCTGAGCAGGACGACCGCGTAGAGCTGGGCCAGGGTGAGCGCGTCCAGCCACCAGGCCAGCGGCACGGAGGCGTAGAGCAGGGCGCGGCACAGGTCGGCGGCGATCAGCACCCGGCGATGGCTGAGCCGGTCCACCCAGGCCCCGGCCGGCAGGCCGATGACCAGGAAGGCGATCGTGCTCAGGGTGGCGAGGGCGCCGACCTGGCCGGGTCCGGCGTCCAGCGCGGCCACGGCGACCAGGGGTACGGCGACGTAACTGACGTTGCTGCCCAGTTGACTGAGCGCGGATGCGGTGAACAGCGTGCGGAAGTCGGCTGTCCGCCATGGGGAGTCGGGTCGCATGATCCGTTCGTCCGGTGGGGTCGGTGAAGGCGGAGGGAGAAGCGCGCGGCAGGACGGGAGCGGGTGGGGGGCTCCGCGGAACCTACGAGCGCGGCGGGTGTGCCGGCGGGCCCGGTACGCCGCAACAGAAAGGCGCAATTCCATGCCCTCTTGGCCGGAAAACACCTGCCGACAGATTGTTCATCCTTGCCCCCGTTCAGCTTCTTCCTCTTCGGGATGGCCGAAGTCCACCCCTGGAGGATGCCGTTGGAACCCGTTCACTTCCCAGGTTCCCGTCGCCATTTCATCGACTGTTCACAGTAGTTGTCCGAGCGATGCAGCATACTTCCGAAGTGCTCGGACGACCGGTGGACACTAGCCGGTCGGTGCGGTCCGAGCGCAAGGATCTCCGGTTTGCGCGTGTCCCGGCAAGCGGGTGAAGGAATTTTCGGGACTCGTTGACAACGACCGAAGAGAGATGTGATCGTCTGGGAGGTGCCGAGGGGGCGGCCACCCTTCTGTGCCAGTTTGTTGCGTACGTCGGAGCGACACCGCGAACCGTACTTGCGACACAGCACACTTCGTTTGCGCCACAGCACACACCACCGCCGACCGCAGCCCGATGACGATTCGGGCCGATTGGCGTGACGTTTCCGAGCTGCCCTCACCAGGGCCCTGCTCGTTCAGGGTCACCGACTTCAGTAAAGTTTGGGTGAAAAGCAAAGTGACTGCTCGTACCGCGCTCTTGATCGGTGCCGCCGGGGGAATTCTCTCGGAGGTGGCCAGAGGTCTCGCGAAGGAAGGCCACTCACTCGTCCTCTTCGACAGGAACGAGGAGACGGTCACCCGCCTCGCCGATGAACTCGCCGGGGTGACGAAGACCGAGGCGGTGGTCGGTGACATCACCGACATCCCGGCCGCCGAGCGACAGTTGACGGAGATCGTCGAGCGGCACGCTCCCTCCGTCCTGGTGAACGGGGTCGGCGGCGACACCCGGGTCATCGGCTACGCGGACCTCGACCGCAGCCATTTCGAACAGACCCATCTGGAGAACGTGATCAGCACCTGGATCGCGGTCAAGGTCTGCGCGCCCCGGATGGCCGAGGACGGTTACGGGCGCATCGTCAACTTCGCCTCGGCGGGCGGGCGTACATACAGCCACTTCAACAACGCCGCGTACGTCGGCGCGAAGGCCGCCGTGATCGGTATGACCAAGCAGCTGGCGTACGAACTGGCCGGCACCGGAGTGGTCGCGAACGTGGTCGCCCACGGGCCGATCGCCACCGACCGGGTCGCCGGCGCGTTCGAACGCCGTACCGAGGAGTCGAAGAAGGACGTCCTGGGGCGGCTGCCCATGGGGCGCTACGGCACGGTGGCCGAGGCTGTCGGCAGCGTGCTGCACCTGTGCTCCGAGAGCGCCGGCTACTCCACGGGAGCCGTGATCGACATCAACGGCGGCCTCTACATGTGATCTGTTCGCGGGCTGACCCGTGATCTCCCGGCGCGGCGCGCTACGCGCGTCGGCCTGAATCCCACTGCAAGGAGCTGGGTGTGGCGAAGTTTGTCGTCGAATTCGAGTACAACGTCGACCGGGCCGGCCGTCAGGGCCTGCATCCGGCGCATGCAGAGAACCTCTACCGGCTGGCCGACAACGGTGTCCTGCTGCTCGGCGGACCACTGGTCGGCGAGAACTCGGGACTCCTCGTGTACGAGGTGGAAACACGCGAGGAACTGCAACGGATCCTCGACGACGAACCCTATGTCAAGGGCGGCCTGGTGGCCCGGACGCGAATTCAGGAATGGGCTCCGGGCAAGGGGAGCTGGATAGCCGCATTGAACTCTTCGCACAACGCTTCAGAGGAAGTTCCGGCCATTGAGGGAGCCCGCTGATATGACCGTCACGACCGAGACTCCCGACACCGGTGTGGCCCTGGGAACCGATACCCCGGTGTCCTTCGCTCTCGACTCCCTGCACGCCGGAATCGTCGATCCGGGCATGGACTCCATGCGCATCCTCAGTGAGACGGCACTGCGTTTCCCCGACGCGCTCTCATTCTCCTCGGGAGCGCCCTACGACGGAAACCATGATCTGGCCAATCTCACCTTCTACACCGAGCGCTATATCAAGCATCTGCGCGACAAGGGTGTCCCCGAACAACGCATCACGCGGCTGCTGTTCCAGTACGGGCCCGTCAACGGCCTGATCCAGGACGAGGTCGCCCTGATGCTGAAGCAGGACGAGGGCATCGACGTCCCGCCCGAAGCGATCATGATCACACACGGCTTCCAGGAGGCCGCCCTGGTCGCCCTGCGCGGCCTGTTCGCCTCCCCCGACGACGTCCTGCTGTCGGTGTCCCCGGCGTATGTCGGCATCCTGGGGGCCGCCCGGATGCTGGACATCCCCGTACGAGGCATCCTGGAGGGCCCCGAGGGGCTCGACCCGGAGACTGTACGTGCGGCGGCCCGTGCCGTGCGCGCCGAGGGCAGGCGCCCGGCCGCTCTCTATCTGGTGCCGGACTTCTCCAACCCGACGGGTTCGGTGCTGCCGCTCGCCGCGCGGGAACGCCTGCTGGAGGTGGCCGCCGAGGAGGACTTCCTGATCCTGGAGGACAACCCCTACGGGTTGTTCGCGCGGGACGGCGAGTCGATGCCCACCCTGAAGTCCCTGGACGCCCTGGGCAGGGTGCTCTACCTCGGCTCGTTCGCCAAGTCGGCGTTCCCTGGCGCCCGGCTCGGTTATCTGGTCGCCGACCAGGAGGTCACCGACGCCGGCGGCACCACTCGTACGCTGGCCCAGACCCTGTCCAAGGCCAAGGCGATGTACAGCGTCGGCTCATCCACCCTCTCGCAGGCCGTGATCGGCGGCTTCCTGGTCGAGCAGGGCTACGATCTGCGGTCCGCCACACGGGAGTTGGCGGCGGTCTACCTGGAGCGGCTGGACGCGGTGCTGGCCGCGCTGGCCGAGGAGTTCCCGGCCGGCGGCGACCACGGCGTCAGCTGGAACACCCCGCGCGGCGGTTTCTTCCTGACCCTGAAGGTGCCGTTCACCGCCGACCTGGCGGCCATGGAGCGCTCCGCCCGTGATTTCGGGGTGAGTTGGGCGCCGATGAGCATGTTCTATCTCGAGGGCGGCGGCGACCGCGAGATCCGGCTCGGCTTCAGCAACCTGGCTCCCGAGGCGATTCGGGAAGGCATCGCCAGGCTGGCACGCTTTGTCGCGGACACTCCCCGCGACATACCCGGAGGACAGTAATGAGCACCACGCACGACAGCCCAACCGGCCCTGTACCCACGGCCGTTGTGGTCGACGGCTATGGAGCCGGCAACTTCTATCCCGCCGCGTTCAACGCGCTCGGCGCCCGGGTGGTCCATCTGCAGACCACGGCTGAGCTGATGCCGACGATGCTCGCGCCGAACCTGACGGCGTACGAGGACAACCTCGTCAGCCCCGACGAGGCGACGCAGGCCGAACTGGTCGGCGCGCTCTCCCCGGTCGCCGTGGTGCCGGGGCAGGAGTTCGCGGTGGAGGCGGCCGACCGGGTCAGCGAGGCGCTCGGGGTGAAGTCCAACGGCACCGCGCTCACCCCGGCCCGCCGGGACAAGTACGAGATGATCGAGACGCTGCGCCGCGCGGGGGTGCGCTGCGCCGACCAGTTCAAGAGCGACGACGCCTCGCTGATCGTCAAGTGGGCCGAGGACCATGGCAGTTGGCCGGTCGTGGTGAAGCCGCTCGACTCGGCCGGCTCGGACTCCGTGTTCGTGTGCCGGGACGCCGCCGAGGTGCGGAGCGCGGCGGAGACGATCCTGTCCGGCGGGACGCTGTTCGACGTCGCGGTCACCACCGAGGCGCTGGTCCAGTCGTATCTGAAGGGCACCGAGTACATCGTCGACACGGTCAGCGCGGACGGCCACCAGTATGTGTGCGGGGTCTGGGAGTACGAGAAGACGCTGCTGCCGACCGGCCGCAACATCTACAACCGGGACATCCTGGTGGCCCCGGACGCCGACCCCGTACCCGCCCTGATCTCGTACGTCACCGAGGTCCTCGCGGCGCTCGAGGTGCGTTGGGGGCCGACGCACGCGGAGGTCATCGTCACGGACGAGGGCCCGGTGCTGGTGGAGATCGCCACCCGCCTCAACGGCAATCTGAACCCGGCCTTCCACGATCTGTGCCTGGGCCACAACCAGGCCGGTCTTTCGGCGCTGGCGTACCTCCGCCCGGAGGAGTTCGTCCGCCGGTACGGCGGCGGGGTGTACCGCAAGCTCCAGTCCGGCTACACGTACAACGCGCCGACCGCGCTGGACGGCGTCGTGACGGCCGTCGACCAGGAGGCCGTGGCGGCCATCGAGGCGCTGTCCAGCACCGTCGTCACCGGCGTCAAGTACCGCCCCGGCTCCCGTATCCGGCCCACGGCCGACCTGATGACGGCCGCGCTGCGGATCTGTCTGACCTCGCCCGACGAGGCCCGGCTGGCCGCCGACTACGAGCGGGCCAGGGTGCTCAAGGACGCGGTCTATCAGGTGAGTTGACCAGAGAGCGGGCCAGGACCTCGGGCTCGGCCCGCTCAGCTCCACGTACTCAGTCCAGGGGGAGGATTCGCAGTGCACAGCCGTATGGGCCTGTTCCTTTCGCCCGTTCACGAGACGGGCCAGGATCCGCATCTGGCGATCCACCGCGACCTCGAGCTGGTGGAGCTGGCCGACCGGCTCAACTTCGACGAGGCCTGGTTCGGCGAGCACCACACGCTGGGCTGGGGGCTGGTGGGCGCCCCGGAGACCCTGATCGCCGCCGCGAGTCAGCGGACCCGGCAGATCAGACTGGCCCACGGGGTGGTGCCGCTCTCCGGGCACCACCCCTTCCATGTGGCCTCCAGGGCCGTACATCTGCATCACCTCACCCGGGGCCGCTACCTCCTGGGGGTTGGGCCCGGTGTGCCGTTCGACGCCGCGATGTTCGGTCTGGACGGCCCGACGCAGCGTGCGCGGCTCGCCGAGGCGCTGCCGACCCTGCTCGAACTCGTCAACGGCGAGGAGCGGATCACGCAGCGCACCGACTGGTACCAACTGGTCGACGCCAGGCTCCAGTTGCCCCGCTTCGGTCCCGACCCGATCGAGGTGGCGCTGGCCACCTCCGGCACCTCGGTGAGCAGTCCCCGGCTGATCGGCCGGTACGGGCTGAGCATGACCTCCTTCGCGCTGCCCTTCGGACTGCCGGCGAAGGAGGGCTCACAGCACCTGGGCCTGGCCCAGCAGTGGAAGCACGCCGAGGAGGCGGCCGACGAGTACGGGCGGACCCTGCGCCGCGAGGACTGGCGCATCGCCCTCCCGGTGCATGTCGCCGAGACCCGCGCCCAGGCCTTCGCCGAGGTCCGCGAGGGCTACGACCGGTGGGTCTTCGAGTACTTCGGCCGGATCTCCGGACGGGAGGTCCTCGCGCCCGGCGCCGACCGGCACCGGGCGCTGGAGGACCGGGTGGCGGCGGGCGGCGCGCTGGTCGGTTCGGTCGACGACGTGGTGTCCCAGATCCGATGTATGGAGGAGGCGACCGGCGGTTTCGGCACGCTCCTCGTGTACGTCGCCGACTGGACGTCGTACGAGAACACGGACCGCGGTCTGGGCCTCCTGGCCCGGCAGGTGGCCCCGCGGATCAACGGCGCCGCCGCCAGGCCGCAGGAGGCCGCCGACCGGGCGGTCGCACGGCGGGGCCGGTAACCGGCCCCCCGGACAGCGTTCACACATCCGACGGTGTCGTCCCGGAGAACCCGGCGACGACGCCGCCCGAATCGAGCCAACAAGCCGAGGGAGAAGCTGAAGTCGTGGGCGGTTCGTACTGGCAAGAGCACTGGAACACGCGTCGCGTCCCCTTCCAGGAGGAGTGCCGACGGGCCCGGGCGGCGCTGCTGGCCGACCTCGGGGACCCGGCGGCCACCCAGAGACGGGTCCTCGCGGACGTCGTCGAACTGTGCCGGGACTCCCTGCACTGGAAGGAGAACGGCTACGACACGGTCGGCACCGACGACAAGAGCTTCCGGGACACCCTCCCGGTACGGCGCTACGACCACTTCACGGCCGAGATCGACCGCGAGACCCGGACCAAGGGCGGTGTCCTGTCCTGCAGCCCGGTCCTGCGCTGGCTGAAGACGAGCGGCACCACCGGGGCACCGAAGCGCGTCCCGTACACACTGCACTGGCTGCTGAACTACCGGGTCCCGGCGATGCAGGCCATGTGGGGGACGTATCTGGACCTCCACCCGGCGCTCCTCGACCATCCGTACGCCACCCTGGACACCCAGACGGTCCACGAGAACGTCGACGACTTCCTGTACGGCGTCCAGTACCAGGCGATCAGCAACCGGCATCCGCGGATCAACAGCCGTGACTGGAACCCGCCGTGGTCCGCGGCCCCCTGGTTCGGAGTGGAGGCGCCCACCTCGCACACGGGCCGGATGTACCACCGCATCCGCCATTTCGTGGGCCGGCGGCTGGAGTTCATCACGGCGATCAACCCCAGCACACTCATCTCGCTGCGCGACCTGATCGCCGAGCACGGCCCCGACCTGGTGCGCGACCTGGCCGCGGGCACCCTGGAGGGCCGGCCGTACGGTGATCCCGACCCGGAGGCCGCCGCGCACCTCCAATCGGTCCTGGACCAGGGCGAGTTCACCCTCAAGGACGTGTGGCCCTCGCTCGGCGCCTACAGCTGCTGGCTGTCCTCGTCCGCCGGGCTCTACCGCTCGAAGCTGGACGCGGTGCTGCCCGGGGTGCGCGCGATGCCGTTCATGAGCTGCGGCACGGAGGGTGTCACGACGCTCCCGGTGGACCCCTCGCTGGACAGCCAGCCGCTCGCGGTCAACCAGGCGTTCTTCGAGTTCGTGCCGGCGGAGGTCGAGCTGGGCAGGCTCCTGGACGCGGGCGAGCGGATCGACACGCTGCTGTTCGACGAGGTCGAGGCGGGCCGCGACTACCACCTGATCATGACGCAGGCCAACGGCCTCTACCGGCTGTGGAGCGGCGACATCTACCGCGTCGACCGGATCTCCGACGGCGTTCCGTGGATCCACTTCGTGCACCGCGACGGCGTCTTCCACTCCTTCACCGGCGAGAAGATCACCGAGGCCCAGGTCACCCAGGCGATAGAGCAGGCGCTGGCCGCGTACGGCCTCGAGGGCGGCCTCTATCTCTGCGGGCCGCGCTGGGCCGAACCCCCGCACTATGTCGTGGTCGGCGAAGTCCCGCGCCCCGGCGCCGAGTTGGACCACCGGCTGTCCGACGCGGTGGACCGCGCGCTCGCCGCCATCAACATCGAGTACGCGAGCAAGCGCACCAGCGGTCGCCTCGGCGCGCTGGAGTTCCGCACCGTCGCCCACGACAGCATCGCCGCGTACACCGAGTCCCGGCGGCAGCGCGGCAACACCACCCAGTACAAGTACAGCCCCTTCCAGAAGGACACCGATTTCGTCGCCGACCTGGTCGGCGGGGCGGGAGTATCCCGGTGATCGAGACCAAGAGGCCGCCGCAGAACGTACGCCGCGAGATCATCACGCTCTCCGTGGACGGCACCGACCTCGCGCTGCATCTGTGGCGTCCGCGCGGTGGGACCAAGGGCGCGGTCTTCTACTTCCACGGGCTGCAGTCCCACGCGGGCTGGCTGTGGGAGGTGGGGCCGCAGTTCGCCGACAACGACATCGCCTTCTTCGTGCTCGACCGGCGCGGCAGCGGCATCAGCGGCGGCGAACGCCAGGACGTGCCGGACGTCGCCACGATCGTCACGGACTACGCCACCGCGATCGCCCATGTCCGTGAACTGATCGGCGACGACGTCCCGTTGACCCTGTTCGGGCACTGCCTGGGCGGCTCCTTCCTGGCGGCCCTGCTGCACCATCCCGACTTCACCGTCCGCTACGACGCCACCGTCTTCTGCTCGACCTGGCTGGGCCGGCTGCACGCGGTGCTCGGCGACGAGGAACGGGCGGCGCTGGCCGCCGAGACCGGCACCGAGCCGTGGGACGCGGGCCTGAAGTCGGCGGACTTCACGGACGATCCCCGCTACCGGGAGTTCATCGACAACGACGACCTGGCCGCCCGTACCCTGACCCGGCGTTCACGAGCGGTTTTGCTGGCCCTGGAGCAGGTCTACCTCTCCCCCGACCGCCGCCGACTCCCGGACGTTCCGGCCGCGTTCGTGTCCGGGCTGACCGATCCGATCGTGGATCTCGACGCGACCCGCGGGGTCTTCCAGGAGCTGTTCTCCGACCGAGGCCTGGTCGTCCAGTTCCCCACCGACCGGCACTACCTCTTCTACACGGACGTCAGCCGCAGTCTGGTCGACTGGACGTCCACGCACACCCTGCTCCAGGGGCTGGACCGTGGCGTCTGAGGCGCGGCTGTACCGGGTGGCGCTGCCGATGCGCGTCGGTTTCGACCACCCGGCGGCCCGCCGCCGCACCAGCGACAGCCTGGTGCTGCGCCTGAGCGTCGACGGCGCGACCGGCATCGGGGAGTGCGCACCCCGCTCGTACGTCACCGGTGAGAGCACCGACAGCGTGACGGAGGCTCTCGGACGCGTCCCGCTGCACGCCCTGTTCGGCCGGCTGCGTACGACACCACCGGCGGACCTCGCCGCCCAACTCCGCGCCGACGGCTTCGAGTCGACGTTCCCCGAGCTGTTCGCCCACACCCTGGGGACAGCGCCCGGCACCAACCTGGTGTGCCTGCTGGAGACGGCCGTACTGGACCTGCTCTGCCGTCAGCTGGGCATCCCTGTCGGCGAGTTGCTGTTCCCGGGCGGCTCCGAACTGCTGTCCCTGCCCGTGTCCCAGGTGCTGGATCTGAGCATCGGCGTCGAGGAGTTCCTCGATACGCGCGGGCCCTTCCACTTCGTCAAGGTGAAGGCGTCCGACGACATCGGGCGGGACATCCGCACGGTCGGCGCGATCAGACGGCGTCTCGGCGCGGACGTGCCGGTGATGGTGGACGCCAACATGAGCTGGACCCCGGAGACGGCCGCGCCCCACGCGCGCCGGCTGCTCGAGGCCGGTGTGGACCTCGTCGAGGAACCGCTCCCCCGCCGATCCTGGGCCGATCTGCGTGCCCTGCGCCGGGAGACGGGCGTCCGCGTCCTGCTCGACGAGTCGGTGTGCACGGCGGCGGACGCGCGTGCCGCGGTGGCCGCCGGGGCGTGCGACGCGGTGAACGTCCGGGTGTCCAAGAACGGCGGGCTGCTCGCCTCGGCCCGGCTGACCGAGTACGCCCGTGCCGAGGGCCTGGGCTTCCAGATCGGCGTCCAGGTCGCCGAGACCGGCCCGCTGATCAACGCGAGCCGGGCGCTGGCACTGCGCAGCCCCGATGCC
This sequence comes from Streptomyces sp. NPDC047042, assembly GCF_040644035.1. NCBI lineage: Bacteria > Bacillati > Actinomycetota > Actinomycetes > Kitasatosporales > Streptomycetaceae > Streptomyces > Streptomyces sp. NPDC047042. The sequence continues at coordinate 18,166 of NZ_JBEYVP010000075.1, forward strand.
CTGACCGTCGAGGCCGGCCAGTCCGACCGTTTCTTCGCCGAGACCGACGCGATCGTCTCCCCGCGCCCGCTGGTGGACCGCCGTACCAACACGATCGTCCCCGCCGAAGGCCCCGGATTCGGCCTGCGTCTGACCGAACGGGCGGACCGCTGGACGGCCCTGACCTGGACGGACCACGGCTGGCAGCCGACCACCGACACCACCGCCCCACAGCCGGAAACCGAACTGCCGGAACTAGAGGAGAGCGCCCGATGACGGTCCTGTTCGAATGCGAGTACGAGGGTGAGCGGTACATCGGGTACGGCACCCCCGAGGACACCGTCCTCACCCTCTTCCCTCTGGCCGGCACCGACCCGCGCGCCGCGGTCCTGGCGGCCGACGGCGACATCCCCGCCCTCCTCTCCACGCTGACCGACGGCCGCGAACCGGTCACCGCGGCCGTGACGGACGTACGCTTCCGGCCGCCGCTGCTGCCCGACTCCATCGGGGACGCGCTGGTCAGCGGGTTCATGGCCACCCACAACGTGAAGGCGGACTCGGGGGCGCCGACCCAGCCCAACTGGTTCTTCAAGGGCCTGGGCGAGGTCCTGAAGGTCTCCGGCGAGCCGCTGCGCGTGCCGCAGGACGCCGTCGCGGTGACCGAGGAGGCCGAGGTCGTCCTCGTGTACGTGGGTGACGCGGACGGTACTCCGAAGTACGCCGGGTACACCTTCGGCAACGACCTCACCGACATCGGCCGGTTCAAGCGGCACGCCGGGCATCTGTCGTACGCGAAGCTGTGCGACGCGGGCGTGGCCCCGTACCTCTTCCTGGGGACACCGCCGCAGCAGGTCACCGGGCAGGTCACCGTCGAGCGGAACGGGGAGCGGGCCTGGCAGGGGCCGTTCACCACCGGGGTGAAGGCCCTGCACTACGGGCTGCGGGACATGACGGCCGGGCTCTTCGCCAACGCGTCGCTGCTGCACCCGGGCCGGGTGCACTACGTCTACCTCGGCGCGGACCGCAGCAGCTTCCACCACGGTTTCACGACGGCCGACCGCGACCGCGTGACGATCGACTTCGCCACGCACGGGGTGCGGCTGTCCCATCCCCTGCACTGGGGATGAGACGTGGGGACGAGACGGCGGGCGGTGGTCGTACGGCGGCTCAGACGGCGTTCGCCGTGGCCCGGTTCGTCGTGGCGATCGTCGCCGAGCCGACCACGCGCGTGCCGTCGTACAGGACGATCGCCTGGCCCGGCGCCACCCCGCGAACGGCCTCGGTGAACGTGACCTCCAGGGTGCCGTCGACCAGTTCGGCGCGCACCTCGGTCTCGCCGCCGTGTGCGCGCAGCTGGGCGGTGTAGGTGCCGGGGCCGGTAGGGGCCGCTCCGCACCAGCGGGGCCTGATGGCGGTGAGGGCGTCGACGTCGAGGGAGGCGGCCGGGCCGACCGTCACCGTGTTGTTCACCGGGGAGATGTCCAGGACGTAGCGCGGCTTGCCGTCGGCGGCCGGGGTGCCGATGCGCAGGCCCTTGCGCTGCCCGATGGTGAAGCCGTACGCGCCCTCGTGCGTGCCGATCTTCGCGCCGGACTCGTCGACGATGTCACCCTCGGCGCGGCCCAGGCGGTTCGCCAGGAAGCCCTGGGTGTCGCCGTCGGCGATGAAGCAGATGTCGTGCGAGTCGGGCTTCTTGGCGACCGCGAGGCCGCGCCGCTCGGCCTCCGCGCGGATCTCGTCCTTGGTGGTGAGGGTGTCGCCGAGGGGGAACATCGCGTGGGCGAGCTGACGGTCGTCGAGCACCCCGAGGACGTACGACTGGTCCTTGGCCATGTCGGAGGCGCGGTGCAGCTCGCGCGTCCCGTCCTCACGGAGGATCACCTGGGCGTAGTGGCCGGTGCAGACGGCGTCGAAGCCGAGGGCGAGGGCCTTGTCGAGGAGCGCGGCGAACTTGATCTTCTCGTTGCAGCGCAGGCACGGGTTGGGGGTGCGCCCCGCCTCGTACTCGGCGACGAAGTCGTCCACCACGTCCTCGCGGAAGCGCTCGGCGAGGTCCCACACGTAGAACGGGATGCCGATGACGTCGGCCGCGCGGCGCGCGTCCCGGGAGTCCTCGATGGTGCAACAGCCACGCGCGCCCGTGCGGAACGACTGCGGGTTCGCGGACAGGGCGAGGTGCACGCCCGTCACGTCGTGGCCGGCTTCGGCCGCGCGGGCGGCGGCTACGGCGGAGTCCACGCCGCCGGACATGGCGGCCAGTACGCGGAGGGGCTGCTGCGAGGTGTGAGTCATAACCCCTCAAGGGTACGGGGCGCCGGGAACCGGGGCGCGCGAGTATCCGTTCACGCAGACATGGAGGAAACACAGGCTCGGCGTGACACCGGCCGCGGCCTTTCGCGGGACATCCCCCAGCAGTCGCGCAGCGAGGGCCACGGCGGGGCTTCGCGGGACGGCGACCGGCGGATCGGGCGGCGCGCCCTGCTCATCGGCGGGGCAGTGGCCGCTGTCGCCACGGGTGTGCTCGCGCGCGACGAGCTGAAGCATCTGTGGTGGCGGGCGCCCGGGGTGTCGAAGCCGCGCAAGGAGGGCGAGGTCGACTACGCGGGGGCGCGCTGGGTGGCGGCCTCGTCGGCGAACTGGCGGATGGCGGACCGGCCCGACGACTACACGGTGGACCGGGTGATCATCCATGTCACGCAGGGCAGCTTCGCCAGCGCGGTGAAGGTCTTCCAGGACCCGGGGCACGGCGCGGCGGCGCACTACGTCGTCCGCAAGGACGGGCGGATCACCCAGATGATCCGCGAGCTGGACGTGGCCTTCCACGCGGGCAACCGGGAGTACAACGAGCGGAGCGTCGGCATCGAGCACGAGGGCTTCGTGGAGAAGCCCGAGGACTTCACGGACGCGATGTACGCGGCCTCGGCGCGGCTGACGGCGAGGGTCTGCGCGCGGTACGGCATACCCGTCGACCGGGAGCACATCATCGGGCATGTGGAGGTACCGGGCACGGACCACACCGACCCCGGGAAGGGCTGGGACTGGAAGAAGTACCTGCGGCTCGTCGAGGAGGCGGGCAGGGTTTCCGCCTGAGACCCCGCACCTTGACCCCTATGTGACGCAAGTCACACGCACATGATGCCGTGAGCTGTTCGGGTGTGTCGGCCGCCCGATGTGTCCCACGCGCCGAAGATGACCTGCGGATCCCCAACCCGGCATCTCGGCAAGGGAGTTGACGTACAGGGCCATCGCACAGGCTCCTGGGCTCGCTCCAATTCTGGCCTCAGTCCTTACACAGGGCTTAGCCCAACGATCCACAGCCATGAACATGACCCAGAACACAGATCCCGCCGACGACGCGAACAAGCGGCCGAAGAGCCGGGGCGGCAAGGGCCTGCACCGACGGAAGTTCCTCGGCGGAATGGCCGGCATCGGCCTGGGCGCCGTGGCCGCCGCGGGCGCCACCTTCGGACTGCTGACCGAGGCGGAGCGCAAGGCCAGCGCGGCGACGAACACGGGCGCGCTCCCCATCCCGGACCTGCTGGAGGGCACCACCACCGACGGCACCACCACCTTCACCCTGGAGGCGAAGGGCGGCACCAGCGAGGTACTCAAGGGCGTCACCAGCACCACCGCCGGCTACAACGGCTCGTTCCTCGGCCCGACCATGAAGTGGACCAGCGGCGACAAGGTCCTGCTGAACATCACCAACAGCCTCACCGAGGAGACCACCGTCCACTTCCACGGCGCGCATGTGCCGCCCTCGATGGACGGCGGCCCGCAGAACGCCTTCGCGGCCGGCGGCACCTGGGCGCCCACCTTCACCGTCCTGGACGAGGCCAAGACCCTCTGGTACCACCCGCACGCCCTGGGCACCACGGCCAAGCAGGCCACCCACGGGCTCGCCGGGATGATCATCGTGGAGGACGACTCCCCCGCCTCCGCCGCCCTGCCCAGTGACTACGGCGTCGACGACATCCCGCTCGTCTTCCAGTGTCTGGCCGTCTCGGCCGCGGGGGACATCAAGTACGACCAGACCGGCTACCTCACCTCCGGCCTCAAGTACCCGGTACTGGTGAACGGCGCCAACGTCGACGACACCACACTCACCTTCAACGCCACCAAGACCCGCAACCGGTTCCGGGCGCTCAACGCCTCGCCGTCCGACATCATCACCATCAAGCGCAGCGACGGCGGCAAGCTGACCCAGATAGCCACCGACCAGGGCTATCTGACGGCGCCGACCGGGGTGGACAGCATCCGGCTGGTGGCCGGCGCCCGCGCCGAGTTCGTCATGGACGTCACCGACGACGTCACGCTCCAGGTCGTCATCACGACCGGCTGGATCCGCGGCGGCTCCGGCACCTACGACTTCCTCAGCGTCGCGGCGGGCGGCAGCGACACCCCGGACGACCTCCCGGGCAGCCTCAACACCATCGAGCGGTACGACACCACCGACTTCACGGCGCGCACCATCACGCTCAGCAACACGGGCACGTCGATGAAGATCAACGGTTCGAGCGGTCTCACCATGGCCAGCATGGCCATGATCAGCACCACGCTGGGCGCCAAGGAGATCTGGACGATAACCAACGCCTCCCAGCTGGAACACTCGTTCCATCTGCACGACGTGCCCTACCAGCTCGTCTCGATCAACGGCGCGGCGCCCACGGGGGTCGACCTCGGCTGGTTCGACACGTACGAGGTCGTCGGCGGTGGGTCGATCAAGATAGCCATGGAGTTCACCGACTTCGCCGACGACTCCTACATGTACATGCTGCACTGCCATCTTCTGCAGCACGAGGACGAGGGCATGATGGCGTCCCTGATGGTCACGGACGGCTAGCCGCTACGCCTGGCCGTTACGCCAGTCCCGCCGCGCGCGCCCGCTCCACCACCGGGGCGATGACCTTGGCGACCGCCTCGACGTCGGCCTCCGTGGAGGTGTGGCCGAGGGAGAAGCGGAGGGTGCCGCGGGCCAGGTCCGGATCGGTGCCGACGGCGAGGAGGACATGGCTGGGCTGGGCCACCCCGGCGGTGCAGGCGGAACCGGTGGAGCACTCGATGCCCTGGGCGTCGAGCAGCAGCAGCAGGGAGTCGCCCTCGCAGCCGGGGAAGGTGAAGTGGGCGTTGGCCGGCAGCCGGTCCACCGGATCGCCGCCGAGGATGGCGTCCGGAACCGCCGTACGGACCGCCGTGACCAGGGCGTCGCGCAGGGCGCCGATCTCGCGGGCGAACCAGCCCTGTTGTTCGGCGGCGAGCCGCCCGGCCACGGCGAAGGAGGCGACGGCCGGCACATCGAGGGTGCCGGACCGTACGTGCCGTTCCTGCCCGCCGCCGTGCAGCACGGGTACGGGGCTGTACTCGCGGCCCAGCAGCAGCGCGCCGATGCCGTACGGGCCGCCGACCTTGTGGCCGGAGACGGTCATCGCGGCGAGCCCGGAGTCCGCGAAGGAGACGGGCACCTGGCCGAAGGCCTGCACGGCGTCGGCGTGCAGCGGGACCCCGAACTCGTTCGCCACGTCGGCGAGTTCACGCACCGGCATGATCGTGCCGAGCTCGTTGTTGGCCCACATCACGGTGGCCAGGGCGACGCTTTCCGGGTCACGGGCGACGGCCTCGCGCAGGGCGTCGGGGTGGACGCGGCCGTACCGGTCGACCGGGAGGTACTCGACGACGGCGCCCTCGTGTTCGCCGAGCCAGTGCACGGCGTCGAGCACGGCGTGGTGCTCGACGGGGCTGGCGAGGACACGGACGCGGGCCGGATCGGCGTCCCGGCGGGACCAGTACAGCCCCTTGACGGCGAGGTTGTCGGCCTCGGTGCCGCCCGAGGTGAACACGACCTCGCTGGGCCGGGCACCGAGCGACTCGGCGAGCGTCTCGCGCGCCTCCTCGACCGTACGCCTGGCTCTGCGGCCGGCCGCGTGGAGTGAGGAGGCGTTACCGGTGACGCCCAGCTGCGCGGTCATCGCCTCGACCGCTTCCGGAAGCATCGGGGTGGTCGCTGCGTGGTCGAGGTATGCCATGGTGCCGTGATTCTACGGCGCCGGTCAGAAGCTCCACGAGACGGTGCTGTCCAGCTGCATCAGGGTGACCAGTACGACCAGGTCGGCGATGCCCAGGCCGAGGCCGAGGAGGGCGCGGCCGCGCCGCTTGGTGCCGCGCCAGAGGGCGACGACGGCCAGCGTGATCGCGACGGGGCCGAGGACGACGTTGAGGACGAGCAGACCCAGCAGGCCGAGGACGAAGGAGGCGACGGCCATGCTGTCGGCGTCGCGGGGGGCCGTGCGCTCGGTGGGGCCGGTGGCGGAGGCGGTGAGTTGCATGGTGATCAGCTCCGACGGGCGAGGCGCTCACGGAGCGCGAAGATGCCCAGCCAGGCGGCGATGCCGACGGCGGCCAGGACGGTGAACGAGAACGGGAGATGGGCGACGGTGCCCATCACCATGCCCAGCAGCAGTAGGGCGGCTACGAGGAAGAACATGGGAGGAGATCCCTTTCGTTACAGTTCAGTGAACGCTTGTAGTAACACTTGTTCACTGACTCCCTAGCCTAGCGCGCTTCCCGGCTTTTCAATTACAGAGAACAGTTGTTAACTGCATGGCATGAGTCACACTCTCGGCATCCGGCAGGCCCAGAAGCAGAAGACCCGTCAGGCGCTCCTGGACGCGGCGCTCGGCCTGCTGGAGGACCAGAGTCTGAGCAGCCTCGGTCTGCGCGAGGTGACTCGGGCCGTGGGAGTCGCTCCCACGGCCTTCTACCGCCACTTCCGCTCGACCGCCGACCTCGGCATCGCCCTGGTCGAGGAGGCGCTCGGCAGCCTCCACCCGATGATCGGTACGACGGTGTCGGGGTCCGGCGACACCGAGGACCGCATAGTCCGCGCGGTCGACCTGATCGCCGGTCACGTCCAGGCGCAGCCCGCCCACGTCCGTTTCATCGCGCGCGAGCGACACGGCGGGGTCCAGTCGGTCCGCGAGGCCATCCGGGACCAACTGGCCCGCTTCACCGAGGAGGTGCGGGACGCGCTGGCCGAACAGCCCGAGTCCGAGGGCTGGTCCGAGGAGGACCTGCTGATGCTCGCGGGCCTGTACGTCGACCAGATGCTGATCACGGCGTCCCAGTTCCTGGAAACCCTGGACGCGCCGGCGACACAGCGCGAGCAGGTGGCCCACCTGGCAACCAGACGGATGCGGCTGATCGCCATCGGCCGAGGCCACTGGCTGACCTGACCACCCCGGAGACCCCACCCCCTGGGCGGCACGCCGATCCGTCGAGCGCGCTGCACGCACATCCCGCGCCGGGACCGCCGGGCAGCCCGGCCGTGCCACCGGGCCCCGGGGCGGCCGGGCCGCCAGGGCTGCCAGGGCTGCGGGGTGAGCCGCACGGTCCGCCGGGGCCGCCGGGCGGCCGGGCGGCCGGGGGCCGGGCGGCCGGGGGCCGGG
>NZ_JBEYVP010000076.1:0-25390 GCF_040644035.1 Streptomyces sp. NPDC047042
ATCACGAGCGCACTACCGGGAACCGACGAGCGGCCCGCGGGAACATTCCGTGAGCGGATCACACCCCGACGGGAACATTCCGTGAGCGCTGACACATGCGACGTCGGTGTGGGACGAGGACCATTGCTCGGCCAGAAAGCGAAGGAGGTTCGTCCTGCGGTGACGTGCGGTGTAGTGCACGGTCCAGTGGCTGACGCGCTGGGCCAGTGGTGCGGTCAGGTCTGCTTCACCGAGTGTGGTGACTTGAGCGGCGGTCCAGCGGGTGAACTCCTCCAGAAGGTGGGGACGGTCGTCGAGAAAGTAGTCGACGACCGCTTCGGCGTAGTTGTGGTACCGGAAGCGGATGGTGCCGTCGGGCTGCAGCTCGGCGTTAGCCGTGTGGGTCAGTGCCACGACCCCCAGTCCCTGCTGTCCGTTGCGGGGTTCGGGCCTCTCGTTGAGCGCCGTGGCCAGGCTGGCGGATGCCCGGTAAATCTTGTCGGAGCTCGCGCCCTCCAGTACGGCTGCAGCCAGAAGGTAGTTGCGGTAGGCGCTGTCGCTGTGGGTGTTGTGCCAGTTGAGAAGTTCGGTGCGCCAGTCTTCGGCGGCCTTGACTACTTCCAGGACCAAGCCCTTGAAGTACTCGGTGTCAGGTGCCGCGTCGGATCCGAGGCTGCCTTTGTGGCGTTCGATGTCCTCGGTGGTGATGATGGCGTTCGCCCAAGCCGCCATCTTCGCCGGCAGGAGGGGGGCGATGCCCCTGCTGATGGGATCGGACGATAGCCAATTGTCGATGTTGATCGCGAACGGCGCCTGTAGCAGTTGCTTGCGCAGGATGTGCTCGCGTGGTGGCCCTTCCAGGGGCCTGGCGATTTCGGTTGCTCCCTGACCGCATTGGGCCCAGGCCGCGGTGCTCATGAGGACGACAAGACAGGATCCCTCGGGCAGCTGGTCTGTGTCCTCGACCAGTTCGTGGCCGAAGCCGACTGGAGGCTGTTCGGCGCGCAGGTCCAGGATCCATCCGGTATGAGGCTCTTGGAGTCCTGCCATGTCGAACGGCGCATTTGGTTCCCGGCGTACCTGACGGATGGTGTCGCCAACGCGGCGGCGCAGCACGTCCAGGGCAGTGCTGAAGCGGCCGCTGCCGTCTGCTCCTGTCAGGACGACGACCGGCCATTGGTCCAGGATCTTGCTGATGGCCTGGTCGTCGTCTTCGTCGCGGACGTAGGTCTTCAACTGCGTGGCGACTTCTGCTGGGGGTAGTGCGATGCCCCGCAGTCGGCGGATTCCCTGCTCAATGAGGGTGCCGATGACAATGCCGCGGTTCGTGCCGATGCGCTGGCTGACCTGTCCGCTCCAGCTGGACTCGGTGAGCTCATCGTGGAGATCCGTGTCCCCGGAGCTGCCGTCGTCGTCAGGAGATTTTTGCTCTATAGGAGCGTCGGACTCCTCCGATGCATGCGGCACCGCGGGCTCATCGGGGAGGTCGGGACCAAGCGGGGCTTCACGCCCGCCAGGTTGGTGCAGGTTGGATAACTCCGTCGGTGTGTCAGGAGCCGGCCCTGCGAGGGGATGTGCAGGGGGTGGGGCAGCGGTCGGGGGCGCATCCGGCGTCTGCGGCATTGGGGCGCTGGAGGTCACGGGCAATCCTTCTTGAGCCTGTCGGGACAGTGAGGTTCAGCGCTCGGGCCGGCTGGGTGGGCTACCGATGTTCCGGGCGCGCATGCCGGTGACTGTGGCGCCTTCGGCAACAGTGGTGATGTCCTGGTCTGTCCCCGCGTAGCCGCTGATGGTGTCATCGGCATGCATGCCGGTGACATGGCCCTGCACGGTGTGGATCTTCTGCCGTGAGAAGGGGCCGGAGGGTTGCCGGTCCTCCTCTCCCTGGAACGTCAGCCGTTGCCCGTAGAGGTCTTCTAGCCTGCCGCGCAGCCTCCCGAGCATCCGTAGCAGCTCGGCATTGCCCACCTCGACGGGTGTCGCACCGCGGTGGTACGCGCCAAGAGCGTCACGCAGCAGCTCCAGCTCGCCCTGGTGCACCGCGAGTTGTTCCTCGTCGACGGTCAGCGGCAGGGCTAACTCGCCCCGTAGCGGCACGGGTGCTGCCAACTCGGTCTCAGGGGTGCCTCGCCGGTCCAGCAGATTCTCAAGCCGCTGGTAGAGGAATGTGAACGTGGCAGGCAGCCCCGCACCGAGCAGTGCGGACAGAGCACTGAAGTCAGACATGAACTCCCCCTGGCTCGCGTCGATTCATGTCAGAAATTCTCGCTCGCTTACCGACCACGAAATCGCCCCTTTGGAAACATGACCGAAAGGCGTCATCCCCCTTCCGGCACGTGCGTTCCCTAAACATCAGGAGTCACTTTCGTCACGCGCCGACGGTTTCACTTATCGCATCCGCGGCCTGGCTCTGCGCCCGGATTCTCGGATACGGAACCCGCGTCCGATCCGGCTTCCTGGCCATGCGGTGGCAGGTGCCCGTGTAGCCGGTAGACCAGCTCATCAGGGTGTCTGGCCAGGCGTTCTCGGCGCCACGCCGCATCGAAGGAGAGCTGGCCACGACTCCGGGCCGCGGCCCAGGCGGCGCGGCTGCTGGTGAGAGGAGACAGCAGTAATCGCACGAGAGTCAGACGCATACCGTTCAGCGTGGCTGCCTGAATTCCGGCTGACCGACCCTTTTCCCGCACTCCTGAACCTCGGGACGCGTCCGCATCAAAAACAAGACAACACCATATTGGCGAGCAATGTTCTTCCCCGCCAGGGGCTGCACCTTCCGTTCCTTACGGACAGAGTTACATTCCCCCTCTCATCACGCAGAGAGCGAATACCTGAGCGGATATTCCGATCGGGCGCAAGGGCGGCTTCCGGTCTGTGCTGCGATACCTGCCCAGGGCACGGGCCAGTTGTGGGTAAGTCGCAAGGCAGTCATGCGGTGTTCCGGCGTCTGCGCGCGCTCGTAGGAGAGCAGCCAAGAGTCGCTCAGTGGGCGGCCATGGCGTCCACGTCGTGGACAGTCCAGCCGCGGGCCGTCACCGCCTCGATGTGCGGTTCGGCTCTTGTGCGGTGCGCCGCGAAGGCGAGCAGGTGAGTGGGGCGGGTGGCGCCGACGAAGACGAGTTGCGCCGCGCGCTGGATCGTGACCAGGGCTTTGGAAGCGTCTTGCTGTCGGCTCAGGAGTCCGAGGACTTCGTGTACGTCGTACTTCTTGCCGCTGCGTTCCAGGCATTCGAGGATGAGTGTGGCCGCGTGGGTTTCGCCTTTGGCGCTCTGGATCGATCCCGCAACCGACGCCACCACGCCCTGGTCCGCATCAGGCGACGCATCGGGCACGGGCGCTGGCTGGGCGACGTAAGGGATGTGGGCAAGGGGGTCGGCGAGACGGGCGACGCCCTTCAAGGGGCTCTGGGTCAGGTCCGGCAGCAGCCGCAGAAGCCGGGCGGTGAAAACTGCCCATTCAGCGTGGCTGTCGAGTGGGCTCGTCAGCAGGTCGTGCAGAAGCAGGCGTGCCCGGCCTCCAGCTGTCGCCGGGTCTCGGTCCAGTCGTCTCAGCGGGGGCAGGGCGCCGGAACTGGCGAGTCGGGCTACGTCACGCATCGCTTTCCACAGGAGCGTGACGGCTGCGTGGTTGTCGCCGGATTGCCGAAGCGCCTGGGCGGTGCGGGTCACCGTGATGAAACTGCCGGTTGTCTGGACCGGCGTGGCGGTGAAGCCGGGTACGTAACAGGAGAGGGACTGCGGAAAATCCTTGGCGCTTCCCCGGATGAGGCGGGCGCCCAAGACGCGGGGCGGGTTGTCCAGGAGCAGCTGGCGAGGGACCGTGATCGCTGCCATCCGTTCGAAGGCCGGTACAACATCGGCGACGGTATCGTCGTCGAAGAGCAGCAGGGCGATCTTCCCGTCGTGGCCGGCGCCGTCAATGCGTTGGCGGCGGTGGACCGTGAGGTCGCTGGCGAGTGCTGCGATCTTGCTGCCGAACCTGCGGCTGACGGGGAGTTGAGCGGCGTGCGGCAGGGGGAACGACGAGGGCTGTACGGCATCCGGTGCGTCGGCGAGGATGCGCTGGTTGACGTCACCCACACGCTGGACGACCGTGCCCAGCGGGCCGAAGACCTTATCGAGCAGGCGTTGCTGGAGGTCGCTGGTGTCCTGCATTTCGTCCAGGAGGACGAAGGGAAAGCGGTGGGCGACAGCCAGCGCGAGCTGGGGGTGATGAAAGAGGTGATGCTCAGCGAGGGCAAACATGTCGTGGTAGCGGAAGACGCCTCGCTCCGTGAGCATCTCTTTAAGAGCGGCGAATTGTTGGCCACTGTCACTGGACGCTTTGAAAGGAGGTGTGCCGCCAGGTCCTGTCGCGATCAGCTCTCCGGCGTCGCACACGTATCGGGCCTCGGCGACGAGTCCGGAGCCGTTCGTGCGATGCCCGAGCGCGGTGTTGAGTTTCCGGAACCGGGGGTGGCGTTCGAGCAGCCGGAGGGCTTCGTCCGCGTAAGTGTCGTCGTCGACGGTCTGGACTTCAATGCCCCGGGACCGTAGGGACGGCAGGGCGAGGAAGGTGTTCGTGAAGGCCTGGATCGTGCCGATGAAGTGCGGGTACTGCAGCAGGCGGCGTCCCGCCGGTGTGGCGGTGAGGCGGTTGGTGATCTCGTCCTTGGCCGTGTTGGTGTGGGACAGGACGCAGATGCCGCGAGTGAGCGAGTTCCATCCCTGGCCCATCAGGGCGAGCTTGAGCCCGATCAGGCTGGTCTTGCCCGAACCGGGAGCTGCTTGCAGGTCCAGGCGCTCAGCGCTCTGGATGAAGTCCCACTGTTCCTGGTGCGGCAGTTCGAGACCGAGCTGCTGGGCGAGCGCCTCGACCTTGTCCTTGATGAAGACGTCGGGCGCGTACAGGCTTGTCATCACTCAGACCTCGCTGCACAGATACGTGAAGGCGGCCACGAGGTAGGGCGGCAGATCGTCCTCGGTCACGGGTGTGGTTTGCAGGAGCCGGGCCGCGTGGTGCGCGGCGATCGGCTTGCTGCCCCGGCCCATGCGCAGCGGCTCATAAATGTCCAAGGCCGCCTGTTCCAAGGGAACGTTGCTCTCTCGCCACTTCTTGACCTCCTCCTGCGCGGCACGGTCGAGGTCGGCGAGCTTCTCTGCGGTGGGCCAGGTGGTCTTGGAAGCGACGGCGGTACGGACTGCCTGGTGCATGAGGGTCGCCATGGTCCAGGAGGCGGCAGCCAGGTCGTACTCCAGCGTCCAGTGGTTGGAGACGAAGGTGCGTACGTGGCCGCTGTCCTCCACCGTGAGTGCGGCAACGTGATCAGTGATCTGCTGCGCGGTCATCTCTGCCGAGCACTTCAGCTTCCTGCGCATCTCCTCCGAGGTGCCGGCGGGAACCAGGTCCCGGTCCCGGATGCAGGCCACGGCGACCGGGATCTGCTCGTCGTCGCGCTGAAAGATCCGGCTGTAGCGGAAGAGGCCGACGCCGCCGACGTTGACGACGCTGACACCGCATTCGTTGAACGACCGGCCGACCGCCTGTGCGAGAGCGGGCAGAACGATGGCTTCGGCGTCGCCTTCGACGATGGCGACGCTGCGGGCGAAGAACAGATTGGCCTTGGTCACATCGAGGAAGCGCGTGAGGAAGGCGTAGTCGCCCTCGTCGAGCCGGGTCAGGCCCGGTGCCAGGCGGAAGGTGGATCCACGGGCCACGAGGGTGAGGTGTTCGACCGGGATGGCCGAGGCCAGGTTGGGGCTGTGAGTGGTGAGGATGACCTGGACGGGCGGTTTCCCAGCCGTCTTAGCGTCAGCGCGTTCCCGTAGGAGGTCCATGATGCGGGTCTGCAGTTGCGGGTGGAGGTGGGCTTCGGGTTCCTCGATCAACAGCATGGGCGCGAAGGCGCTGTTGCCGAGCAGCAGCAGTTCGGCAGCCATGAACAGGGCGTTGTTGTAGCCCAGTCCGTGTCTGGTCCACTCCCCCGTGCCCGCGAACAGCGTCAGCTCCAGCCGCTCCAGCGCACGGGCCAGGGTGGCGTCACCGGCGACGCCGATCTCGGCGCGCAGGACGTCGGAGCCGATGGAGAACTTGTTCAGGTAGCCGGTGTTGATGTCCTTCCGGGCCGCGGCCACCGCCTCGTTGTCACCGATGTGTCGTTCCGCGCGGCGCAGGATGCCGACCAGGGTGGTGGCGCTGTCGCTCTCCTCGTCGAAGTCGTCGTCGCCTTGTGCACGCATGGCCGGGTACCCGGCGAGGATCTGCGAGAGCCGCGATCCCCGGCCGGAGCGCAGTTCGGCCTCGGCATCCCGCAACGGGCGCAGGTAGGTGGCCTTCAGCAGTTCGCGTGCGGCACCGTCCAGAGCGGGTCCCTGCCCGTCGCGGCCGGTGCGCGTGGTGACCGAGACCCTGTAGGGAGGCAGCGGCTCCATCAGCTCCGCTTTGACGGTGACGTAGAGGGCGACGTTGCCGTCGTCGTCGGTGGTGAGCAGTTCCAGGAAGACCCCTTGTTCTTCCGTCGTCAGATCCTTGAAACCACAGGTGATCTTGAAGGCCTCCGCACGGCCGCCTGGCCCGACGTGGAAGTCGTCGCGCGTGATCCGGTAGTAGTCAGCCGCTGTGGTCAGCAGGCACAGGCGGATCGCGTCAATGATGGCTGTCTTGCCGCTGTCGTTCTCGCCGACGAGCACGTTCGTGGCGGGACCGAAGTCCAGGCTCAGACTGGCGTCCGTGTCGCCGTTCTTCAGTGGTGCCGAACCGAAGATCCGGAAGTTCTCCGCGTACAGACAGGCAAGGTACAACGACGTCCCCCGAGCAATGCGGCCCGGGCCCCGGATGGCCCAGGCGGTCACAACCGCCTCAAGTACCCCACCCGTACGCGGTTCTGACGCATCATACGATTCATCACAACACTTGTGTCCCGTCAGGGGAATCCGTCTCCAAAGCTGGAAATGGACACGTCAGATATGCCACTCCAGCAGCAGGGTTGAACCGTCGTAGCGGCGCGCCGCCGGGAGGGGTTTGTGGACCTCCACGGCCGACGTGGCTGACAGCAGGAAGGCACCTGTGCGCGGCCAGGGGATGGGGCGCGGATTGGGCGCCTCGGCGGGTTCACGCACCGCCTGCGTGGATCTTCTGGAGGAATCGCGACGCCCAACAGTCCCTACGAACTCACCACACCCCAGGAAGAAATGCGAGGACGTGCGATCACCCCCGGACTACTGAGACTCGGGCTTGCCGGATTCCTCCCGGGTGATGTGGTTGACGAGTTCCCCCGGCTCTACATCGAGTCCAGCAGCGATCTCCAGAAGGGTGAGCACGCTGGGGCTGCGCTGCCCATGCTCGATATAGATGAGTCCGCGGAAACTCAACCCGCTGCGCTCCGCGAGCTCTTCCAAGGTGTATCCCCGGCCTTCCCTGAGGCGTCGGATCTGCATGCCGAGGGACAGGAGTCGGGGATCTGGTGACGGTTCGCGTGGTGGCACACAGCGACACCACCCGCGCAACTTCTCCCAGACCATGAACAGCTGTGCATAATCGGGCTTCAGGCTGGAAATCCTGCACGTGAGCACACGTGAATGGTCGTGCGGCTGCGGCGCCACTCGCCCATACGCCTCGCCCGACGTAAACGGCCAAACCCAGGTGTGACAGCAGGCCACTAGCTCACTAGCAATGAACGAGAACACATGGCCAGACCCGTGTTGCCATTCGATCGATGGCACAAGTCATATCCAAAACCCCACCGAGGTGACACACCCTGTAAGTGCGGGACCAGGAACCGCCCCCTCTACCCGTCAGCGGACCACGGACGGGGACTCCGCTGGCAAGCTCGCCACGTCGATCACCTCAGGAAAGAGCACAGAGAGTCATTCGCTACCTGGGAGGAAGCCCTCGACCGGCTCGGCCAACTGGCGACCCAACATACGACCGCGACGGCCGCGAGCCAGTCGGCACGCGGTGCACGGGTCGCATTCTTCGGCGCGCAGATGATCGAGCGCAAACGGAAGAAGAAAAAGAGACCCAGCACGATCAACACCTACGAGAGCCACCTCCACAATCACATTCTCCCGTTCGCGGGAAACCGCCTGCCAGCATCGCTGCGGCGGCGGGATTCGATGGCCTTCATCGATCATCTGTTGGAAAAGACCAACCTCAGATCAGCCCGGACGATTGTCCAGATTTTCAAGACGTGGCGCATTCTCATCCATTACATGATGGACGAAGATATCCCGCTGCCCGCCAACATCGTGTCCCGCATCGAACTTCCCGAAATCGACGACACCAGAGTCTCCCTGACTCCCGAGCAGGTGGCCGCAGCCGCCTTGGCCATGCGGGAGATCGAGCCGCGCTACGAGATCCTGGTCTGGCTCGGCGCATGCGCAGGACTACGTGCCGGCGAGGCCCTGGGCCTGACGCGGGCGTGCGTGGGCTGGCAGGAGAACCTGCTCTACATCCAAGAGCAGCGTCAGCGCGGCAAGGCCGCACCGCTCAAAACGAAGGCCAGCTACGCGACCCTGCCTGTGGATCACTTCCTGATCGAGCAACTGGCGGCCCATGTGGCCAACTTCAGCGAGCCGGAAGCGATCACCCACGACGCAGCGCGCAAGCGTCGGGCTCGGGGTCACGTGGAGCCACTTGACGAAGGGCTCATCGTGACAAATCGGTGCGGGAGGCCCGTACAGAGCAGCGACTTCAACGAGAAGTGGCAACGGGTTGTCGCCCGGGCCGGGCTCCCTGAACGCGCCCGTTTCCATGATCTCAAGGGCTTCTACACCTCCACCCTCGGCGGCCCAGGCCAGCATGATCCGAAGACAGTCCAATCCCTTTCACGTCACGCCCGGTTCACCGAAACCTGGGACACCTATGCCCGCCCGCCGAAGATTGCGGAAGGTCTGACGGTGACTGCTTTCGGCGAGGCATTCCACTCGATCCTTTAGCACCCAAGGGGTGTTGAGTTCAGGCTTGGTGGGGTCGATGTCGACCGCGACGATACGGGACGCACCAGCGAGCCTGGCGCCCTGGATGGGGAGCACGACGTGGCTTCGTTCGCCCCGAAGTAACGTGCTTAGCCCCATGAACTTGGCCCGCCCACCTGAATCATCGAAACGATCAACCCATGGCGCGGACCGTCTCCGGAGGATCTCCGGCCTGTTCCCGGAGGTCGCGGAAGGTGAGCGCGAGGAGTTGGGTTATAGGGCGTTCTTCAGGGTCATCAGCCCACGCCATGAGGGCCAGCTGGAACGCGGAGAGGCTGGCGTGCACGAGCACACGCGCACGAAGGTGCGCATCCGCACCCTCGAGTCGCTCAGCGACGATGGGTGTCATCAATTCAGACCACACCAAGTGCTTCTCGAGGTTGCGGGCGCGAACAGACGGGGTGTTCGCCAGCAGACGCATCGCAACCTTGTCGTGGGCCCTCTCAGGTCCCCGTCGGATGAGGGCTGCATAGGCAGCATGCAACGACGTCATGACAGGCTCGTCGAGCGGGCGATCCAGTAGCGCATCGCGCACGAACTCACCGTTGGCCTCGAACAGGCCGATCACCATGTCTTCCTTCGCGGCGAAGTACCGATGCACGCTGCGGGCCGAGATGCCGGCTTCCTCGGCGATCTGCTCGATCGTCACGGACTCGAAGCCGTGCACAGCGAACAGGTCGACTGCCACGTCGGAGAGTCGTTGGCGGGCCGCATCGCGTGCGATGGCACGTAGTCCTCCAGCCCGGTTGTGGGCTTGGTCGTGGACGTGGTCTCCAGCTTGGTTCACGGCGATATTGTACCCTTCGTGTCAGAGTCTGACATCAATGGCGTAGCCTGCCATCTTCAACCGAAGGGACCGGACCATGCAGGAACGAGCACTAGGGCAGCAGGGCCTGACCACATCCGTGATCGGCTACGGAGCGATGCGCATCGCACTCGGCGATGACGAGAGCACGGACTCCGCGTCCATCGCTGCGATCCGTCGCGCTTACGACGACGGCGTCACACACTTCGACACCGCAGAGCTGTACGGCTGGGGTCGAGGGGAGAGGTTGTTGGGACGGGCGCTGGGCCCGGTTCGTGACCAGGTGACGATTGCCACGAAGTTCGGCTTCGAGTTCCCGCTCCGGCCCAACTCACAGCTGAGGCACGTGCGCGAGGTCGTCGACAACAGCTTGCGCAACCTCGGGGTCGACCACATCGACGTGTTGTACCAGCACGTGCACGACCCCGCCGTGCCCGTCGAAGAAGTCGTCGGCGTGATGAAGGAGTACGTGGACGCGGGCAAGGTCAAGTATCTCGGCCTCTCCAACACAACCCTCGAGAACGTTCGCAAGGCGCACGCCGTGCACCCGATCAGCGTCCTGCAGACGGAGTACTCGATCTTCTCGCGCCAGTCGGAAGCGGCGTTCCCGGCGCTCGAGGAGCTCGGGATCGGCGCGGTCGCCTTCTCCCCAATCGCTCGTGGGTTCCTCAGCGGCACAATCACGCCCCGCGAGGCCTTCGACGAGGGCGATTTTCGCAGGAACTCCCCTTGGTGGTCGCCGCAGAACTTCGACGCGAACGTCCGGATCGTCGAACAGCTGACAAGGCTGGCCGAGAGCAAGGGGGCGACGCTCTCGCAACTTGCACTGGCGTGGCTGGTGGCCCGGAAGCCGTACATCGTGCCCATCCCAGGATCGGGGAACGCCGAGCGGGTCGCCCAGAACAACCTCGCCGCCAAGCTTGAGCTCAGCGCCGACGACCTTGCCTTGATCGACCAGATCGCACCGAACGGGGGACACGCCCACTAGCGGCAGAGACTCTGTTGGTGATGTTGTCCGGAGTGCTGACGGTGGGGCCCTCGGATGGTTCGCTGGAAGGCCTGTACCGCCTGGCGGACAGGCTCCGCCGGCCGGCTCCAGTTTATGTGAAATCCGTCATGATGTGATGTTGATGCCGCTTTTATAGTGTGCGAGCAGATAAGTACGAGGTGGCTGGAGGCGACGGACGTGACCGTCATGACGTCACGGGTGGGGAACCTGCCCGCGGCGTTCAACACGTTCGTGGGCAGGCGCCATGACATCACCGAAGTGCACCGCGTCCTCGGCTCGGCGCGGCTGCTGACGCTCACCGGGCTGGGCGGCGTCGGAAAGACGCGGCTGGCGCTGGAAGCAGCGGCCAGGGCCGGGAACGCCTTTCCCGACGGGGTCTGGCTGGTGGACCTCGCACCCGTGCGGGAGCCCTCGGCGGTGGCGAGTGCGGCAGCCGCCACCCTGGGGATTGCGGAGCAGGGCACCCGGCCCACCCTCGGCCGGCTCGCCGAGCACCTGGCCGGGCGCCGCGCGCTGATCGTCCTGGACAACTGCGAACACATCGTCGACGCTTCCGCCGAGCTCGCCGCCGCGCTGCTGTCGGCCGGACCCGGGGTGCGCGTCCTGGCGACGAGCCGGCAGACGCTCGGCATCGCAGGCGAGCACGTGTTCACCGTGCCGCCCCTGAAGGTGCCCGACGACGCGGTCGAACTCCTGCGGGACCGGGCCACCGCCGTACGGCCCGACTTCCGTGTCACCGACGCGAACTGGGACGCGGTCACCCGGCTGTGCGCGGACCTGGACGGCCTGCCACTGGCGATCGAGCTGACGGCGTTCCGGCTGCGCACGCTCAGCGTCGAACAGGTGGTGGCCCGGCTGGCGGACCGTTTCACGCTGCTCACCGGCGGCAGCCGGACCGTACGCCCCCGGCAGCGCACGCTGCGCGCGCTGATCGACTGGAGTTACGAGCTGTGCTCCCCGGCCGAGCGACTGCTGTGGAACCGGCTGTCGGTCTTTGTCGGCGGCTTCGGCCTGGATGCGGCCGAGGAGGTCTGCGCCGACAAGGGCGACGAAGGCGGCGAGGGCGAGGGCGTCCGTACGCACGAGGTGCTGGACCTTCTAGACCGGCTGGTCGCCCAGTCCGTCGTCCTGCCTGCCGGGCACGAGGGCCAGGGCCCGCCGCGCTACCGGCTGCTGGAGACCATCCGCCAGTACGGCCGGGAAAGGCTCGCCGAGTCCGGCGAGAAGGAGCGCCTGCTGCGGCGGCACCGCGACTTCCACCTCACTCTCGCCGAGCGGATCGCCGACAACTGGTACGGCCCCGGCCAGGAGGAGGCCCTGGCCCGCCTGCGCGTCGAGCACCCCAATCTGCTGGCGGCACTCGGCCACGACGACGACCCGCAGGCCACCCTCGCGCTGACCGCGGCACTGCGCTTCCACTGGTGTTCCGGCGGATTCCTCGGCGAAGGGCGGCGACAGCTCGAGCGGGCGCTCGCCGCCGCGCCCGAACCCACTTCCGCCCGCGCCCGGGCGCTGTGTGCCGCGTCCTGGGTGGCCCTGCTCCAGGGCGATCATGCGTCGGCGGACCAGTGGCTCGCGGAGGCCGGTGAGCTGGGTGAGCAGCAAGAGGATCCGGTGGTGAGCGCGCAGGTCATGGGCTTCCGCGGCTCATTGGCGGCCTTCCAGGGGCAGCTGGAGGACGCTGTGGGCCACTATGAGCAGGCGGTCGCCGCCCACATGGCGGGCGAAGGTGGAGCCTCGGCGGTCTTCCCTCTGTTCCTGCTGGCTGCCGCTCGGATCAGCCTCCGGGACCCGCGTGCGGTGGAGGCATGCAGCCAGGCGGTCGCGCTGGCGGAGGCGCACGGTGAGCGGTGGGGTCGCGCGCACGCGCTGTGGGCGCTGGGCTATGACGCCCTGGAGCGCGGCGACCTGGAGGAAAGCCTGGCGCTTCTCCGGACCGGGCTGGAGATGGAGCGGGGCTTCAACGAACCACTCAGCGCCGCGCTGATGCTGGAGACGCTCGCCTGGGTCACCGCTTTGCGCGGCGAGTACGAGCGGGCGGGACTGCTGCTGGGTGCCGCGCGCGGACTGTGGCGGGACATCGGCACCGGCATCTCCGTGTTCGGCCCGCCGATGGTCGAGCAGCACGCGCGGTGCGAGCAGTCGATCGTACGAGCTCTGGGCCCGGAGGCATACGATCGGGCCCTCGTCATCGGAGGCGGCCACGACAGCCCGGCCCGCGCCATCGACCACGCCCTGGGCACCGGCACCCCAGCCCCAGTCCAAGCTCCAGCTCCAGCCCCAACCCCGAGCGTCCTCAGCGGCCGGGAGCGGGAGGTGGCCGCGCTGGTGGCCAAGGGCATGAGCAACCGGCGGGTCGCCGCCGAGCTCAAGATCGGGACGCGCACCGTCGAATTCCACGTGGGGAACATCCTGGCCAAGCTCGGCTTCGGCAGCCGGGCGCAGGTGGCTGTCTGGTGGGCCACGCAGCAGCCTCCCACCCCGTAGAACCACCAGATCGGCGGAAACCGGTATTCCCACGGTGGTGGGACAGGTACCCCGGGCCCGACTCTTGTGCCACGTCACGGCAGGCCGAACTCCCGGCGCACGGCGGCCTCTAAGGCCTGCCGGGCACCGCGCCGTGAGGGGGGTCGTGACGCGCCGGTACGCGCCTGGCGCAGCCGTCCGTCGACGCCCTGAAGCGGTCAGCCGCAATCCCGCACATCACGCACCCGGAGAGCGCAGAGCCCATGAACAGACCTGTCATCGACGAGGCCCCCGCCTCGCACCGCGAACCCACGGCCGCGCCGCCGCGCCGGTCCCTGAGCCTGGTCACCGGCGGCCCCCTCGCCAGGCCCCGCACCATCACCCTGCTGGCCGCCCTTGTGCTGGGGCTGATCGCCACGCTGATGGGCCCCATAGGGAAACTGCCGTCCGCACAGGCCTACGACGGCAACCCCCTGTTCCGGATCGGAACTGACGGCAAAAACCAGTACATGAATTTCATCGACAACATCCGCGTGCGCGTCGCTGACAGCGGCTCCAACCGGGTACCAGGTGCTGGGGGCTACCAGATAATGCACACCCCCACCAACCCTTCCGCGCCGTATCTCCAGGTCGACATCCAAATGTGGGGCAGCAACAACTACGTACGCCTGCAACTGAACCGGGAGAACCTGTACCTCCTCGGCTGGTGGGACCGCAACAACGTCTACCACTACATGGGCAACCGCCCTGTCGCACGGGACGGCCAAGAGGCCTCGCGAATAGAGGGCGGATGGACGCGCCTCCCCGACAGGGTCGCTCGGACTTCCTTCGGGGAGGGCTACGGCGCCCTCGAAACCGCAAGCGGCGAGAGCCGTTCACACATGAACATCAGCCGCGACACCATCAGCTCTGCCGCCTGGTACCTGTACGACTCCAACGACAACAGGAACATGGCACGGGGTGCGCTGAGGATGGCTCAGTTCATCTCGGAAGCCGTCCGGTTCCGCGGCATGCGGAACTTCATAGCCCCGATCATGGGCCGTGACTCCAACCTCCTGATCCCTGCGCGGCTGGTCGAGCAGCAAAACTACTGGGGATCACTGAGCAGCCGCTTCAACTTCCTCCTCCGCCAGCCCGCGGGCTACGTCGACCCCACCCCTGCAATTGGCTACCGAGTCTCCTCGGAAACCATCGTCTCGGCGGTCCGTCTCCTCACGGCTGCCCTGTATGCGCAGTACGTCCTCGGGACAGCGAAGGGCCGCTGACTTCCTCCCGCTCCAAGCTCCCGCACCAAGCGTTTGAGCAGGAGCAAGGCCGACAGGCCGCGACTGAAGCCCTGCCCGGGCGCAGCTCCGTGAAGCTTTGAAAGGAAAGACGATGCGAAGAAGGAATCCGGCCGGCACGGTGACCGCCGCCGGCGCCGCCGCCCCCATCCCGAGACGGCGACGGAGGGCCGCCGGACTCGTCGCCACCGGCCTGTGCCTGCTCCTTGGCGCCGGTACGGCACTGATGACCGCAGCCCCCGCACAGGCCGACATCACCAACGGTCTGATCCTGCGCTACAAACTGGACGAGACCTCCGGCACCGTCGCCCACGACTCCTCCGGCCAGAACCACGACGGCACGGTCAACGGCACCGCCGACTGGAAGGGCGATCAGGGGCTGAGCTTCAACGGCTCCAACACCTACGTCAAGCTGCCGGACAACATCATGGCCGGCCTGAACTCGATCACCGTCGACTTCGAGACGTGGATCGACCCGACCATGGGCACTCCCTATTTCCTCTACGGGCTCGGCAACACCAGTGGCTCCAACGGCAACGGCTACCTCTTCACCACCGGGAACAACTTCCGCACCTCGCTGTCGATGACCGACTACACCGCGAAGCAGGACATCCAACCCTCGGGTGGCCCCTACCAGCTGACACGCGGCATGTGGAAGCACGTCACGTACACCCAGACAGGCACCACCGGCATCCTCTACGAGAACGGCGCGGAGAAGGCTCGCAACACCAACGTGACGATCACCCCCGGCTCGATCGGCAACGGGACGACCGTCGCTGACTACATCGGCCGCTCGCTGTACTCCAACGACAAGTACTTCAAGGGCCGGATGCGTGACTTCCGCATCTACAACCGGGCGCTGTCCCCCTCCGAGGTGCTGACGAACGCCGGTGCCACCGAAATGGAGTGGGCGCAGATACAGGCCATCACCTCCTACAACGGCGCGCTCACGGCCTTCCAGGACAACACCGGGTACGGACCGGTGATCATTTTCCCCAAGGACTACGCCGGTGACTGGAACAACCCGGAGATGCCGCCCGGGTGGACCGACAACTACGGGAACACCCCCACCTCCTGGCCCGACTTCACGCGCGGGATCAGTCAACTGTTCACGACCAGCGACCTCTACGCCCTCGAGGACGCGGTCACCGCTCAGGTGCAGCCGAACGGCGACAGCACCTACCGGCTGGACGTCTCCTACGACGGGTCGATCGACCAGGTGGTGGTGAAGACCAACGCCCCCTCCTCGGTCACCGCCCCGTTGACCGCCCAGTACCCGGGCAAGCTCGTGATCCAGAGTGACAAGGCCCCGGACGGCAGGTGCGCACCGTACGAGACCGCCACGGCCAACGACATCGCCGACCCCGCGACGCCGAAGAGCGGTGTCAGTGACGGACGGACCTCGCTCCAGTGGCAGCAGGTCCAGGCCCTGGCCGACTACAACTGCGCGCTCACCGCGTACGACGACCCCACCGTGGGACCGGTGCTCGTCTTCCCCTCCGACTACACCGGCGACATCAACAACCTGGCGAAGCCGCCCCACTGGACGTCCACGGACGCGCAGATCCCGACCGACTGGCCCACCCCGACCACCGCCAAGAGCGCTCAGTTCACCTTCGCCCAGATCCAGGCCATCCAGACCGCGGCCGTCAACCAGATCGCGGGCGCCAGCAGCGACACCACCAACTACGGCGTGACCGTCCGCTACGACGGCGTGACCGACAAGGTCGTGGTGACGACTGACGCTCCCGCGTCCGTCACCGACCCGCTGGTGGCCGCCTACCCCGGCAAGGTGGTGATCAGCACCGTGTCCGCAGCCACCTTCAGCGACTAGCTGGAAGCTGCTGAAAATCTCTTGTTGCGGGGCTGTTCGGCCGTAGGCCGGGCGGCCCCGCATCCACCTTCGGCAGGTGAGGTTCCCCAGTCATGCGGGAGGTACTGATCAGCTGGGCAGCAGTCACGATGAACCGGCCGATGCCGCGGCTCACGCGGATGCCGTCGGCGGCAGACAGCATGAGGCGCCCCGCCGAGGATCCTGCGTAGAACTCGCTACCGAGGCCTGACCGGCACCCACGTGCACCACGTCCTGACCGCCATGGCCTGCAAACCTCAGCCGCTCGCAGACTAGATGTCGACGCCGCCGGCAGAGACGCCTTCGGAGAGCGTCGGCAGGAGCACG
Source organism: Streptomyces sp. NPDC047042 (assembly GCF_040644035.1). Classification (NCBI taxonomy): domain Bacteria; kingdom Bacillati; phylum Actinomycetota; class Actinomycetes; order Kitasatosporales; family Streptomycetaceae; genus Streptomyces; species Streptomyces sp. NPDC047042. The sequence goes on from NZ_JBEYVP010000076.1 coordinate 16,674, forward strand.
CGGGACACCGCGGCGGCGTCGTGGTGGATGCTGTGCGTGCACGGTCGCAACTCGGTTCCGGTGCCAGGCAGTTCACCGGTGCCCTCGTTGCGTGCGTACCGCGGGTGGGAGCCGCCGGCTATCAGCAGACGGATCCGGTGTCCGGCCTTGACCTCGTGAGCGCAGGCGTCCAGTCGCACGCGCACGGTCTGCACCTGGTCGAGGGGCGAGGCGGGATCCAGCCGGACGAGTCCTTCGGCGAAGTTGCGGGACACACCCTTGGGGTCGACGTCGCAGAGTCGTACGAAGACGTCGCCGTGCGGGTTGCTCCGGGTGTGGGCGAGATCGACGACCGGTGTGCCCATGATCTCCAGCGGCGCGCTCAGCGGGTCGGTGGTGAAGGTGAGCACATCGGGGCGGCTCTCCAGCTTCGCGTTGTCCTTGACCCCGCCGTCGAGGGTGAGCAGCGGGCCACCGAGAGTCGGGGTGGGATCCGCCGGGTCGTAGACGCACGTGGACGGCGCGCCGCCGCTCGGCTCGTCGGCCAGGAGCTTGCCGCCCGGCTGCAGGTAGTGCACGGTTTCGCCGCCGCCCGCAGGGGGCCATTCGGCCAGGTGTCGCCAGGCTCCTTGCCCGGTGACGTACACCTCGACGGAAGGTTCGGGCTTCGGGTGGGATAGCGCCTCGTCGGCGAGGTAGGTCTGGAGCCATTCGAGGTTGCCGCGGAGCAGGCGCCCCATGCCTTTCTGGCCCAGTTCGTTGTGGGTCCAGGGGCCGACGGTGAGCGAGACGTCGACCCCGCGAGTACGCAGCGCCTGGTACTGGTGCAGGGTCTGGTCGACGAAGAGGTCCTGCCAGCCTGCGGTGAGCCGCACCGGGACGTTCGCCCGCTCAAGGGCGTCGTCGAGCTTGAGCCGGTTCCACACGGGGTCGTCGGAGTTCGGGGTGGTCAGCCATTCCCGGAACCATGGCGCACGGTGCCCGGTCGCCTCATCGGCCGCGTCGGCCAGCGGGAGGGCGCCGAAGACAGGGGCGAGCCGCCGGTTGATCGTCAGCCCCCGGGCCAGACCCCGGAGCCCGGTGAATCGCTCCTGGTGGACAAGGGTCGCCGCCCAGGACAGGAAGTCGTTCAGATGGAAGGCTCCGGCTCCGTACACCCCGTCGTGCATGTCGTGCGGGGCTACGGCGATCAGGCAGGTACGCAGCTCAGGGGGCGGGTCCATCAGCAGGGCCCACTGGGTCCAGCCCACGTAGGAACCCCCGACGGTCGCGAGCCGTCCGTCGAACCACGGCTGGGTCCGCAGCCAGGCCACCCCGTCCTGCGCGTCGTCGACCTCATTCGCCATCGGGTAGAAGTCTCCCGTGGAGCCGAACGTGCCACGGCAGCTCTGCAGCACGACGTGATACCCGTGGCCCGCGTAGACCCTCGCCTCCAGATCACCCGGGAAGCCGCGCCCGTACGGGGTGCGCACGAGGACGGTGCCCCTCGGTTCATCCGTGACGGGTGCGTAGTGATCTGTCACCAGGACGGCGCCGTCACGTGCGGGCGTCGGCAGATTCCGCTCGACCCGGTAGTCGCATCGCGTGGCCGGCAACCGCATCAGGCGGGTCAGGAGCCGGTCCGCCGCGCGGGCGGCCAAGCTCGGCGGCGCCAAAGTGGTGTGAGGTGGAAGCGTGGTGGTCATTGCCTGATTTCCGGTTCTGTTCGGTGGGCGGGTTCGGGACATGACTCGCCGGTGCGAGGTTCAAGGACGGACGCGCAGCACGGCCCAGCGCGTCGGCTCTGTGGTCGGGCACATCACCCGGCTGTACGACCTGTCAGGGCGGAGGCGATCGCTGATTCCAGGTGAGTGAAACCGAGTTGAGCCTGTCGTGGCTGACGCTGCAGCCGACGAAGAGGCGCTCGATGATCTGCCGCTTGAGCACCAGGAACAGCTTCTGACCGTCGTCGCGTTCGGAGACTGCCCCATGTGGGCTCGAGAGCGGCCAAGCAATGCGTTATAGCAGGTCGAGCGTGGCGCGACGACATGCCGCTTCCGACTGCGAGTTGATCACCGCTGCCGTCGGCGAGGCATCCCGACTTCCCGGCCGCTGCCCTCGGGCCATCGATCGTCATCGTGTCGAAGCCGGTTCAGGGGGAGTCCGGCGATGCCGCTGTGCGTCCGGGTCATTGCTCACGGGGAGTCGTTCCTTTGCGGGTTCAGAGGGTGCGGCGAAGCGCGTCGAGGATGTCCAGGGCGCGGGTGTCCCCCGCGCCCTGGGCGTCATTGCTGACGAAGCCGAACCCGACGCGATGAAGCGGGTCGGCGAAGGCGAGCTGGCCACCGGCGCCGTCATGGCCGAAGGACGACGAGGTCAAAAACGGCCGGGCGGGGCTGTCGAGCATGAAACCCGTGCCCCAGTTGGGCTGTGGCAGGCCCTGAAGGCCCAGCACCTGGTCCCCGGAGGACTGTGTCCGCACCATGTCCGTCAGCACGTCCGCAGGGAGAGGCTCGGTCGCCGGCGTGGGCACGATCGTCGAGGACCAGATCTCGGCGAGGGCCCGTGCGGTCGCGACCGCCCCGCCGCCGGGGACCTCGGCGGCCTGGATGTCAGGGTCGTTGAAGCCGGTGCCCGTTCCGGCGAGGGTGCCGGGGAAGGCGCCGCCGAGAGTGACGGCCCTCTTCAATGCGGCGAACTCCGGTGGGAGCGGCAGCGCCTCGACGTCGAGGTCGGGGGCCATAGCGAGAACCGCCACCGACTCAAGTTCCTTCTGCGGCACGCCGAACCAGGCACGGGCGCCGAGCGCTCCGGTGACCAGTTCTGCGAACGCCTTACCCACGCTCTGGCCGGTGACGCGGCGGACCACTTCGCCGACCAGCCAGCCGTAGGTGAGGGCGTGGTAGCTGTAACCGATTCCGGGTTCCCACAGGGGTGCCTGAGCCGCGAGCTTGTCCACGACAGGATGCCACGCGAGGATGTCGGTCTTCGTGATGTCTTCGGTCGGATAGGACAGGCCGGCCTGGTGCGAGAGCAGCCACCGTACCGGGATGCTCTCCTTGCCTGCTTGGCCGAACTCGGGCCAGTAGAAGCTGACCGGCGTGTCGAGGTCGACCTTCCCGACTTCCACGAGCCGGGCGACGAGGATGGCGAGGAGCCCCTTGCTGCAGGAGAACGTCACGGTGGGGGTGTCCGGGCGCCAAGCGCGACCGTCACGAGCGTCAGCCGCCCCGCCCCACAGATCGATCACCTTCTCGCCGTCGACCATGACCGTCAGCGCCGCGCCGCCGCGTGTGCTGCGGGCCAGCCCCGCGGTGAAGGCGTCTGCGACCTTGCCATAGCCGGCGGCGACTAGACCGTCGTGATGAGCGTGCATGTTGTCCCTCACAAGGGTTCTCGGCCCGGCACCCGCAGGATGCCCATTGGTGAAAGGATTTAGCAAGGCCTCAGGGTCGGGCAATCACCCCTGGCCGGACGACGTCGAGGCCTCCCTCAGGCGTGTAACAAACAGGGATTGGGTGGGACAACTCGCCCGCGAACCCGCCGTCGTCGTGGTGTTCGACGAAGCCCATGAGGTTCCAGCGTCCCGCGCCGTCCTGTACCAGGCGAGGTGCGTAGAGGTTCTCCACCAGCACGGGCCGCGTCAGTGCCATGTCCCACGGGCCGGCGAGGGACGGGCCGGGCACCACCCAGATCTGATGGGCCAGGGGCCGCTCTGCATAGTTGCTGCAGAAAAGCAGAAGCGGCTGGCCGTCGACGACCGCCACCTGCGGAACCTCCAGATGCCCGAATCCAGCCGGCTCGGTCAGCGGCGGCCGAACCTGCCAGTTGAGCAGGTCCGGTGACCAGGCGTGCCCAATCACTCCCCGGCCGTCGACAGGGCCGTCCTTGGCGTAGGCGGTGATGAGCATGTGCCAGCCGTCGCCGGAAGGGTCGGGGAAGACGAAGGGATCGCGCCACGCCTCGCCCGGCCACGCGGAGCGGTCGCAGTCGGCGTACCAGGTCGGATCGGGCTCCACGAGCGGTTTGTCGCCGTGTCGTCGCCAGACGTTCAGGTCGTCCGACACGGCCACGCCTATGCGCTGCACATGGCGGTCCGGGGCCTGGGTGAGGCCGGTGTAGAAGAGATACCACCGCCGGTCCGGGCCGCGGACCACGCTGCCGGTCCAGGTGGCGAGGTCGTCCCAGGCCGGCGCGTCGGCGGCCACGAGGGCGTCGGCGTCGAGTTCCCAGGTGTGCAGGTCGGTGGAGACGGCGTGCCCGATCGACGCCCTTCGGTGACGGCGTTCGGGATCGTGCAGGGCGCGGGAGGCGCGGAGGAAGAAGGCGTGGTGCCGGCCTTCGTCGTCCCGCGCGTACCAGCTGTCCCAGACCCAGTGGTCGGCCAGACGCAGCATGCTTCGGTCTCCTTTACTCCATCGACTTGCTCAATCGATTTAGCATCATGGGGTGCGGTACGGCTCCAGCGCAATGGCCAGTTTTTTGTCGCGGTGCTGCGGACCGGTGATGTCGGTCAGCGCGTGAGGGCGCCGATGGAACCGCGCTCCCGCAGGGGCATCGGCACCCAGCGCACTCCCGGGCCAGGATCCTCCTCAAGCAGCAGCCGGACGGCCAGTCGTCCCATGTCCTCGTGGGGCAGGGCGGCGGTGGTGAGCCCGGGGCGGAGCCAGGTGGCGATGGGATCGTCGTCGAAGGAGACGACCGAGACATCGCTCGGGATGCTCAACCCCGCCTCGGCCACGGCCTGGTAGGCGCCGAGGGCCAGCCGGTCATTCATGCAGATGACCCCCGAGGGCGGGTTGGCCCGCCCCAGCAGCGAGGCCATGGCCTCATATCCGTCCGAGGGTTCCCATTCGGCGGTGGACTCGGCGCCGACGAGCCTCAGGCGGCGGTCGGCGAGGGCTCGCCGTATGCCCTTGAGCCGTGGGCCGACGGCGAGTGACTTCCACGGGTCCCGCTCCTTTTCCTTGGTGCGCCCGATGACGGCGATCCGGCGGTGCCCGCGGTCGAGGAGTGCGGTGGCCACGGTGCGCCCCGCCTCCTCGTCGGCCGGCAGCACGGAGGGCACCGGATCGTCCGAGGTGGCGTTCAGCAGGACCGTGGGCCGGCCCAGGATCTCCTGCGGGACCGCGAGCCTACGGCTGTACATGGCCGCGTAGACGATGCCGTCGACCTGGCGGTCCAGCACCGCCTCGATCGCCTCCCGCTCCAGATCGGCATTGCCCTGGGTCTCGGCGATGAGCAGCACATGGCCCTGCTCCCGTGCCGCGTCGAGAGCGCCCCGGATCATGTCCCCGGCGAAACGCGTGGTGGCAACCGTGTCCGACACGAAGGCGATCGTGGCGCTCTTGCGGGTACGGAGACTGCGTGCGGCGGCGTTGGGACGGTAGCCCAGTTCCTCGGCGGCGGCGAGGACGCGTTGCTGCGCGTCCTCGGACAGCCGCGTTCCCGGCCGCTTGTTCAGCACCAGCGAGGCCGCGGTCGTGGACAGTCCCGCGCGCCGGGCCACATCGGCCAGTGTCACCCGCCGCTGGGGCATGCACTCCTCCATCTGTGGCTCGCGCCGTCCGGTACCTGCGCTCGGGAAGCATAGAACGGGGGCTTGACGAGGCGCCCGGTCGGGCGCATCCTGCTAAAACCTTTGAGCAAGGTACACCGAGATCTCGCCACCGCGGGATACCTGAAGTTCGTCGAGCCGCGAACGGGCCTCCCGCACCATCAGGCGGGCCTCCCCTGAACATCTTGACGCCAGTCGAACAACACCGGCACCGCGCAGATGCCGGACCGTCGCTTGCTAAATCGATAAACCTCTCAGAGCCGCCGGAGATGAACGTGTCCCCTCGCCTGTCCCACCGCAGATTCCAGGCACCCCGACCGCGCAGCAGCGCGGCGGTCGCCCTGGTCGCCGCCACCGCCTTGGTCCTCACCGCCTGTTCGGGGGGCGCGTCCTCGAAGGGCGCTGCCGGGAAGGTGGGCGCCGAGCTCACCTTCGGCGCTCCGCTGTCGCCGCCGAGCCTGAACCCGGCGGTCGGTGACCCCGCCTACGGCTCCTTCTACCAGTGGGCGTACGACTCGCTGGTGGTCATGCAGCCCGACGGCTCGTTCGGTCCCGGCCTCGCGGTCAAGTGGGGCTACGTCGGGAAGGGCAACCGTGCCTACGAGCTGACCCTGCGCGAGGGCGTCAAGTTCAGCGACGGAACGGCGCTGGACGCCCAGGCGGTGAAGACGTACCTGGACTACGAGAAATCCCAGAAGACGGGCAGTATGGCCGGCCTGTTGGGCAGCGTGGAGTCCGTCGAGGCCAGCGGGCCCCTGACCGTGAGGCTCAAGCTGCGCGCGTCCGACCCCAACCTGACGTTCGCGTTCGCCCAGGCGTTCGGCGCGGGGAACATCGTCAGTCCGAAGGCGGTGGGCAAGCCCGCGTCGCTGGACAACGGCACGGCCGGCGCCGGGCCGTACATGCTGGACGCGACCCGGACGGTCGCCTCGGACCACTACACCTTCGTCCCCAATCCGCACTACTGGAACAAGGGTCGGCAGCACTGGAAGCAGGTGACGATCCGGGTCATCCCCAACTCGTCGTCGATGATCCAGGCGATGCGGGCCGGTCAAGTCCAGGCGGCACTGGGCGATGCCACCACGCTCCAGGCTGCCGCGGGCGCAGGACTCACCGTACTGGCCCCGCCGCAGGCGATGACCGGGCTCAACCTCGCGGACCGGCAGGGCAAGGTCAGCAAGCCACTCGGTGACGTACGAGTGCGGCAGGCACTGAACTACGCCGTCGACCGCAAGGCCATCGCCAAGGCGCTGTACGGCGACGAGAAGCTGGCACTCGGCCAGTACGCCCTCCCCGGACAACCCGCGTACGACGCCTCCCTCGACGCCACCTATCCCTACGACCCGGCGCGGGCCAAGAGCCTCCTCGCCGCGGCCGGATACCCGGACGGGTTCACACTCCCCGTGCTCGACACCACTCTCGTCGGGCTCGACAAGATGACGCAGGCGGTCGCCGGCCAGCTCTCGAAGATCGGCGTCAAGCTCAAGATCACCACGAAGCCGACCGCGAGCGACTACTTCGTCGCGATGACCTCCGGGAAGTATCCGGCCCCCGTGATCGGCTACGGCCTGGCCAACATGGCCACGCTGCACGTCGGCTTCGTCAATCCGCAGGGACCGTTCAACCCCTTCCACGTGTCCGACCCGCACCTCGACGCGCTGTACAAGCAGTACTTCGCGGCGGACGAGAAGGACAGCGCCGCCCTGCAGAAGCAGATCAACGCCTACCTCACGAAGCAGGCATGGGCGCTTCCCGTCGTGGGCTCACCGCTGAGCTACTACCTCGCCAAGGGCCTGACCGGTCTGGATGCCACGACGGCCAACGCCGGGGTTCCCTGGCTCACCGAACTGCGCCCGGAGAAGTGATGAGCGCACCCGTGAGCAGAGGTGACCGATGCTGAGGCTCGTCCTGCGTCGGCTTGCCTGGGCCGTCCCGCTGGCGCTCGTGGCCTCGGCGGTCTCCTTCGTCCTGGTGGCGCTCCTGCCGGGTGATGCCGCTCGCTCCCTGCTGGGGCAGAACGCCACCGAGGCCCAACTGGACACCGCACGCCACGAACTGGGCCTGGACCAACCCCTGTGGGTCCAGTACTGGCGGTGGCTGTCCAAGGCGCTGCACGGTGACTTCGGCACCTCGCTGATCAACCGGCAGCCGGTGACCTCCCAACTCGACGACCGGCTCTGGCCGTCGCTGTCGCTGATCATCGGGGCCACCCTCCTCGCCGCCGCCGTCGGGATCCTGCTCGGAGTCCGCGGCGCCCAGCGAGGCGTGCTGGGCCAGGCGGTCAAGTCGGGATCGATCATCGGCCTGGCCGTTCCCGACTTCTGGCTGGGGCTCGTCCTGGTCGTCCTCTTCGCCGTGCAGCTGCCCTTCTTCCCGCCCACGGGCTACGTACCACTGCCCGAGGACCCGGCGGCGTGGTTCGACTCCCTGGTCCTGCCGGTCGTCACCCTGGCGGTCCCGGCCACCGCCGTGATCGCCAAGCAGAGCCGCGACGCCGTGGCGACCGCGCTCGACCAGCCCTTCGTACGGACACTGCGGGCGGCCGGGGTGCCGGAACGGTCCGTGGTCTACCGGCATGCCCTGAAGAACGCCGCGGTCCCGGTCCTCACCGTGATCGGCACGGTGTTCGTCGGCGCCCTCGGCGGGGCCGTGGCCGTGGAGTTCATCTTCGCCATCCCCGGGCTGGGAAGCACCGCCGTCCAGGCGACCGCCTCTCACGACCTGCCACTGATCGAAGGAGTCGTCGTGTACTTCACGATGATCGTCATCGCGGTGAACCTCCTCGTCGATGTGGCCTACCACGTCGTCAACCCGAGGGTGCGCATGTCATGACGACGAATGCCATGAACAGAGAGGTCTCCCAGGCCTCCTCGCAGCCGGTGAAGTCGGCTCCCGAACCCTCAGTGCTGCGCCGCCTCCTCGGTCGCCACCCACTGGGCGCTGTGGCTGCGGCCTACCTGGCTCTGCTGGTACTGGCCGGACTGTTCGCCCCCGTCATCGCGCCCTACTCACCCGATGAGCAGGACCTGAGCACGGTACTCAGCGGCCCGTCGGGTGCGCACTGGCTGGGCGCGGACACGGTCGGCCGCGACGTGCTCAGCCGTCTCCTGTACGGCATCAATCCCGCGCTCGTGAACACGCTCACCGCGCTGGCGGTGTTCCTGCTACTGGGTGTGCCTCTGGGCATCCTCGCCGGCTACCG
>NZ_JBEYVP010000077.1:0-23390 GCF_040644035.1 Streptomyces sp. NPDC047042
CGGCGGCCGACTGCACCGCGGCTGGACCGGCGGCGCCGGCGAGGTCGGCTTCCTGTCCGGAGACATGACGCGCCGTCACTTCGCGACGGAATGATGTTGGGTTGCTCCGCAACCCCCTTGAAGACGTTGAGAGTTGAACGTTACTCTCTGTTGTCTTTGTCCCGTGGTCTCGGGTGCCGGCCTCGGGTGGGTCACTGTGCCGGCGGGGTGTGGCTCCCGGTCTGGGTAGCGGGCTGATCTTCTATTTTCCCTGGTCAGAGGCTTAATGCCTCTGGTTTGAGGGGGTTTGTGTCTCTGGTCCGGGTGGGTCCGGGGCGCCCTCCGGGCTTCCCGGACCCGGTCCGTTGTGGTTACAGTATGGCAGCAACGAGGGGAGGTTGGCAACTGGTCCCGCATCGTTGCTGTCTGACGGTACATCAGATTAAGCGCCCATGCTTGGTTCCGAGTGGACTAGACCTCTATGGAATTGGTACGTATTCTGTTACGGGTTACATGGCGTCAGAAATGGATTCCGTTTGAATTGAGGGAGCGTCAGTCCCGAGGGAATCCCATTAGAGGTTTGTTACGGGTTCCGGAAAGGACACGTAACACGTAACGGAGTTGCGGGGAGAGAAAGGCAACCCGTAACAGGATAGGGCACGGAAAGGAATTGGGGAATTGAGCGCCACGAATTCAGCAGCCGCCGTAGTCGACGGTACGAGCGGGACGGGTGAGGAGCGGGCGGCGGGGGGTGCCGCTGCTGCGGGCGGGAACGGTGCGGCGGTCACGGCGGCTGAGGTCCGGCGGTACGAGCGCTGGAGCGACGTTCCGGCCGGGCTGGTCACCCGGACCCGGCTGGCCGACGCCGACCCGCCCCGGCGTCCCGGCGGTCCCGTCCGTGCCCGCGTCCGGGACTTCAACTGGCGGGGGAAGCCGGAGACGTTCGACCTGTACGCCGTCGCCGAGTCCGTCCCCACCGCGGCCACCGGCCGCCAGCTGGCCGCCGCGGCGCAGCGGCGGGCGGAGGTGTGAGGGGTGCGGGGCCGTTGGCCAGCTGCCGCTGCTCGAGCACGACGGGCGGCGGGTGTGCGCGGCGTGCCGGCATCTGGCGCGGCTGGCCGAGAAGCTGGAGGCGCTGCGGGTGCGCAGGGCTGAACTGGGCCGGTGGGCGCGGGTGTTGCTGTCGGAGCGGCTGGCGGTGGTGTGGGTGGAGCTGACCTCGGCTCCTCTGACGGGGTCGGGGAGGGCGCGGCCGCCGCTGGCCGGGCAGGTCCAGGTCGCGGACGAGACAGGCCTCGCCCTGGAGGACCTCCTGAACCACCGCGCCGGTCACGGCAGACCCGGCAGTGCGTCGGCCGCCGGGCTCGCGTGAGCAGCTGCTCGGCGCCGTCGAACGCCGGTTCAGGCCTGGACGGCATCGATGTCTCCGGAGTTGACCAGTGCTTCCCTCAACGCCCGTAGCACGGCGGGGTGTTCGTGTGCGGGCCGGGCAGCGGCGGCGTCCAGCAGGGCGCGGGCATGGCGTCGTACGGCCGCGTCCTGCCCGGTCTCGGCGGGGTGGGTGACCAACTGTGCGGCCAGGAGGAGTGCGTCCTCGCTGTCGGGGTGGCGGGCGGCGCGTTCGGCGACGAGGTCGGCGTCCGTCAGGGCCGGGGTGTGCTCGGCGCTCGCCCGCGTCAGGGACAGCCACAGGTCCTCGTCGAGGCCGGTGTCCGCGAAGTAGCCCGCGCCGGCGAGGGCGCCGGACGGCAGGCCAGCCGCGAGCGCGGCGCGCCACAGGTCGGCCGCCGCGGCCAGCCGTTCGGCGGCATCGGGCCAGGCGGGGCCGTCGGTGCGCGGAGTCCGGGAGGCGATGGCGGCCAGCAGCAGGCAGGCCGCGTCCGCTCCCCCGGTGCCTGTGGCCAACTCGGCCCACAAGACGGCCGGATCGCCCAGGAAGGCGGGGTCGGCCAGGAGCACGACCGCCGTGTGGGCGGCGGCGCCGGGCGCCGGACCGGGGTCGGCGTCGCGCAGCGCGGCGAGGAGCTCGGCACGCTCCAGGGCCGCGAGGACCTGGCGGTCGTACGGTCCCCAGCGCAGCCAGGAGTCGGCCGGCGAGGGACGGCCGGGGGCGAGACCGTACAGCGCGGTGCGGTGGTCGGTGGCGGAGGCGGGGGCGTGCCGGTGCAGGGCGGGCAGGCGCACCCCGATCGCGGTGGCCACCGCGTCCTGGTCCCCGCGCGCGGCGAGCGCGCTGGCCACCGTCTGAAGGACGTCGGCGGGCATCTCCCCTTGCGTGCGGGCCCGGTGGACGGCGTACTCGAGCAGGCACCCCAGCGCCCGCACTCCCGGATCCGACCCCAGCAGCGCCGCGTCCACTCCACCGCCGCCTGCCGGGCCGGGACCGTCGGTGGGGGTGTCCTGGCGGGCCAGAGGGGCCGCCAGGGCGTGCAGGTGGGCCAGGACGGCCTTCTCCTGGTCGTCGGCGAGGGCGGTGTCGGTGCGCCACACGGTGGTGATCAGGTCGAACAGGGCCTGGTCGGCGAAGAACACCGCGGTGCTCCGGTCGTCGGCGGCCGCGGTGTCGGTGGCGGAGGTCGTCTCGTCGAGGCGGCGGCGTACGTCGAGCGCCGCGGTGACGGCGTCCGCGAGCGCAGAGCCGGGGAGTGCGCCGGGGCGGTCGGCGAGGACGGCGGCCGCGGCGAGGTAGAACGCGCCGAGCTCCGGCAGCTGCAGTGCGGCCAGGACGGCGGGCACGTCGGCGGTCCAGGCGGCCGGGTCGGTGGCGATGAGGCGGTGCAGGACCATCGCGTAGCCGTCGGCGCCGGTGTCGTCGGCTGTGGCCAGAGCGGCGGCGGCCGCCACCGGACCGTGCCCGGTGGCCACCTCGGCCAGGTCCTCGGCGTCCAGCACTGTGGCGGCCTTGTGCGGCTCCAGCACAGGCGCGGTACGCGGGTCGGACGGGCCGGCGGGCTTGAGGCGGCGCGCCGCCTCAAGCACCGGCTCCCAGTCGGCCAGCAGCCGCGCGGGCAGGACGGGCGACCAGTCCCACACCCGCAGCCACGAGGCGAGCGGCTCGGCGAGACCGTCGTCCTGCTCGGCGTCGGCGGGCAGGACCTCGGCCACCTGGGCGGCCGACGGCGCGGTGCCGAGCGCTATACGAACGTCCGCCTCCAGCTGCACGGCGCGCTCGGGCGGGCAGGTGCCGAGCACGAGGTCGAGGAGGCGGGCGGGCTCCGGCGCGGGCTCGGCGGCCAGCAGGCGCGGGACCAGCACGACGGCCTGCTCCCACCACTCCTGTTCGGCCAATCCGCCGGCGGGCGGACGGGCGGCGAGATGGGCGGCGAGCAGCCGGTCGTGCAGCCGGCCGTCGACCGGGGCCACCCGGGTCAGCGGGCGGGTGCGCTCGGCCAGGTGCAGGCCGGCGTCCGCGTCCGCCGCGGCGAGGTCGAGCACGGTGCGCGCCAGCCTCGGCCCGCCGTACGCGGCCGGATCACCGGCGTGCACCAGGTCGAGGTCGCCGCCGAAGACGAGCGGTCGGGAGGCCTCGGGCAGCAGCGCGATGTCGCGGGCGAGCAGGCTGGCCAGCACGGCCCGGATCACCGTGATGTTCGGGTGCGCGCCGGCGGCGCGGCCGGCCGGGTAGGCGGTGCACGCGAGTTCGCGCAGCAGCGCCGCGGCCTCGTGACCGGGCAGACGCGCGGCCGTCTCCTTGGCGATCAGCTCCCGCGCCTCCTCCTCGCCGGCCACCGCGGCCGCGACCACCGCTTCCGCCGCGGCGACGTCCCCGGCGGCCAGAGCCTTCTTGGCCTGGGCTTCGGCGGCGGCCGCGCGCTCGGCGACGGCCCGCAGGGACAGGTGGCCGGCGTGCTCGTCGTCGACCGCGCCGGCCAGCAGCCCCTCCACCACGAGGATCCACGCGCGCGTCCGCTCGGTGCGCGGGACCGCTCGCGCCCACCTCGCTGCCAGGCGCAGCGTCGCCCCCACCGCCGGGCCCCCGCCGTCCCGTACGCCGGGGTCGGCGAGGACGGCGCGCAGCTGGCCTGCGTCGACGACGTCCCGGTGGCGTACGGCCAGGCCCAGCAGCCCGTCCAGGGCCAACCGGCCGGCCGCGGCGACCTGTTGCGCGCGGGCGACCGCGGCGGCGCCCTCGCCGGCAGGTGCGGCCAGCCACGCCCGGGCGGCATCCGGGTCGGCGCCGGCGACGTGGTCGAGGAACGGGGCGGCCGGCCACCGTCCGCCAGCCGCCCCGTCCGGCACCAGCAGGTGCGGCGCGTGCTCCTGCAGCACGTTCAGCCACGCCGGCGCCGGGCCACAGCGGAAGAAGTAGTCGGTGGCGCGCGGGTCCGACCAGCGGGCGAGCTCGGCGGCCTCGGCCTCGCCCGGGGCCTGGAGAGCGGCGAGCTCGAGGACGTGGGCCGCCCGGTCCGGGAGCGGCACCAGCAACTGGCGGGCCGCACCGAGGAGATCGGCGTACAGCTGGACGGCCTCGCCGGGGCCGGCGGCGCTGCCGTGCAGGATGCCCGAGGCCACCCCGTAGACCGCTCCCCACACGTCCAGCGCCGTCTCCTGCGCCGCGCCGAGCGTGACCCCGGTCAGCCGCTCGACGATGCCGCGGGCTCGCGCCCGGTGGAAGCCACCCGGGCGTTCCAGCTCGCCGCGCAGCACCTCGGCCGCTGCCGACACCCGCTCCCACCCCGCGCCCACCGGGCCCCCGGAGCTGGAGTTGGCGGCCCCGGCGGCCGGCTCGCCGGACGGGGAATCCTCGGCGGCAACAGGCGACGGGAGGGCGTCCACCGCGGCCAGCAGGTCCTTCGCCGCGGACTTCAGGCCCGCCGTGACCGGGGCGCCGGGCAGGCTCAGCAGCGCGTCCGCCGCGGAGCGCACACACGCCGCGGCCACCTCCGCCGGCCGTACGAACCCCTCCCCGGTCAGCACCCGGTGCGCATCCCGCAGCAGCCCCAACGCCCGTACGCCCGCCTCGCCCTGAGCCTCAAGAGCCGCCGCCAGGACGTCGTCGACCTCCGGCAGCGTGCTCGCGCTGGCCGGCGCCCCCACCTCGTCGTTCACCGCAGCACCGTAGCCCGCTGGCCACCACCCCGGGCCGGCTATGGCGGATCCGCTATAGCCACCCGCCCGATCCTGCCGCTCCTCCCCCGCGCGCTGGCCGCCGACACCCGCCCGCCGTACGGAGGAGAGGCGGGCGGCGTACGACCGCGGCACGCTGCTGCTCATCACCACGGCCTGGGCACCGGGGCGCAGCGGACGCCGTAGGGCCTCGTCCGGAGCCGACCGGGCGACGGTCGTCGCCGTACGGCCGCCCGCTGCTGCATGAGCGCGTGCGTGAAAGTGTGTGAATTTGTGAAAGCCCCTCAGGCGGCGCCCAGTGCCCTGGTGGTCAGGTTGGTGCGCAGCCGCGGCAAGGGCGGACGGGGAGCAGCACTTCGATCGGGAAAGGCTGGCCGTTGGCCGGCGGGGGCATGCCCCCTGTCGGGGGCAGTGTGCGGGGTAAGGCCAGGTCCCTTTCGGGACCCTGTCTCTCGGGTGCGGGACCGGGGCCGTTGGCCCCGGAGCGGGTGGGCCCCCGGCACCGTCCTTCCGGTGCCGGGGGCCCTTAGTGTGTTTCCGGTGCCGGCCGTGGTTTCGGCCGGCCGGGGGTCAGGTGCGTCGGCGCGGGATGCGCGTCCGGTGCACGAGCGGGATGCCGAGGCGTGCGGCCACGGTTTTCTCCAGGGTGGAGACGACGTGGCCGGGGGTGGCGGCTCGCAGCGGGATCACCCAGTACTCGACCCACTCGTCCCGCTTCGACGTGCTGCGGTTGGTGTGCTGGCCGAGCCTGGTCGCCGCGGCTCCCCGGTTCAGGGCCCGGGTGGGGGCGGTCTTTCCGCAGTAGCAGGCGTTGCCGTTGCGGTTGACCGCGATGTAGATGGCCTTGTCCTCGTACCCGGGGTCCTCGCCGATGGGGATCGGCTCGGGCTGCGGTTCGACGAGCCACTGGCCCGCGAGCCGGGCGAGCATGGCGTACCGCTCGTCGGTGATGACGACGACGCCGGCCCAGGTGGTGTCGGTCATCAGCGCGGCTCACTCTCGGCGATGCGGGCAAGGTCGTTGCCCATGAAGCTGAGCTGCTTGAAGGACGGCTCCACGACGGTCCAGGAGAGTTCGGTGGTGGTGCCGTTCATCTTGCGCAGGGCGATCAGGTCGTCGAGGTCGGCGCCGGCCGCGGTGAGGGACGTCTGGAAGGCCGTGAGGGCCTTGTCCTCCAGTTCGGTGGCGGTGGGATCGTTCTGGTAGCCCTCGGGGGCGAACCCGTGGTTGGCGGCGAGGCGCAGGTGGGCGTTGAAGTCGCTGCCCTTCCAGCCGTCCTGCTCGACGAGGCCGTCGGCCCACCACCTCGGCTCCAGGCCGGCCCGGATCCGCTTGATCGCGTCGGCGAGCACCTGCCGGCCCTCCTTCGTGTCGAGGACGGTCTTGATGACCGTGCCGACGCCGGCGCGCATGACCTTGATGTTGCCGACGATCTGCTCGGCGGAGCCGCCGGGCGCGAGGAGGTAGCCGCTGGTGACGAGGGTGACCATGGCGAGCACGCCGAGGAGCAGCCGGGCGGGGACGTCGCCGTTGTCGGCGCGCTCCAGGAGGTCGTCCACGGCCTGGTCGTTGTCGATGTTCTCGACGGACCACTCGTGGTCGGCGAGGGCCTGCCACAGACAGCCGGTGTCCAGCGCGGTGCGCACAGGCGCCAGCTTCTCCTTGGCGAGGCTGGAGTAGGAGCGCAGGCCGAGTTCGACGATCGGACCGCTGCGGTGGGTGACCTGCAGGCGGCGCTTGTCGAGCTTCGCGGCCATGACCGCGTTCAGCCGGGGTTCCTTGCGGGTGAGCTGCTGGACGACGAACGTGAACCGCAGGTCGCGGAAGGCGGGGTTGAGGCCGAGGGACTTCATAGCGTCGGTGACATCGGCGCGGCCGAGGAGGACGTCCCGCACGGCCTGGGCGTCGTCGCCGAGCTCCCCGGAGTCGAACAGGGCGGTGACGATCTCCTCGGCGGTGACACCGTTCTTCGAGGACGGATCGAACTGCTTCACCCCGACGTTCATGCGCATCAGCAGCGAGCGGACCGCGACGGGGAAGCGTCCCATGCCCATGGACGGGTTGTCGTCGGTGTAGCCGACGATGACCTGCACCGGGACGGTCATCGCGTTGAGGAGCCTGGCGGCCTGGTCGCGCTTGGCACGGGCCGCCCTGCTCGTGCCGGTGGCGCCGTTGATGTCGCGGTGGGCGTTCTTGACGATCTCCCGGACGAGATCCCGCCGCTCGGTGAGGGGAAGCCGCATGAGGTGGGACGGAAGCAGACTGTCGGGGTCCTTGGCGTTGGTGGGGCGGATCGAGCTGGCCGGGACCGTGATGTCGGCGGTGCAGGACGCCCAGCGGCTGTTGCCGTCGACGAGGCTCAGGTCGTCGTCGGGGTGGCGTCCGGGGTTGAGGAAGGTGGCGGGGACGGCCGTCAGCGGCCGCTCCACGATGCGCCGGCCGACTTCCTGCGGGTTGTTCTTCCTCACGCCCTTGGACGCCCGGTCGATGGCGGCGAGGAGGTCGTCCATGGCGTCGGCGTAGACGAGGGTGGCGTCGGTGTCGTGCGCGGTGGGCATGGACAGGACCCGCAGGTTGGCGCTGGTGTCCGGGTCGGCCGCGTAGTGGGCCTCGTCCAGGAGCCGGTCGTTCTCGATCGCGGGGGACAGCAGCAGCGTGTACGCGCGGTAGGTGATGACGCTCAGCCAGCCGGTCTCCACACGGTGGCGCTCCAGGCGGGCGCCGTCGAGGAGTCCGGGCTCGACCGCCCCGAACGCGATCCGGCGGACGGCGGCGGCGGAGATCCGGACGTCGGGGTGGCTCTCGAGGAACTTGATCGCCTTGGTGGTCTTGCTGACCGGCTCGACGCGGTGCACGAACGGCGTCGAGCGGTCGCCGGAACGGATGTCGATGACCTCGATACCGTCGATGTCGTCGTGCTCGTCAGGGATGTCGATGGTGCTCACAGGGCCTCAATCGAATGGGCCGGCGCGAGGCGGGCTCGCGGCCGGTGACCGGCGTACGCGAGCAGAGCGCCATCGGAGCGCAACGCACCCGTGCCCGCCCGGTGAGGACCGCGGTCCGTCGCTGAGCTGACCCGGCGTCGCTTCGGTGACCCGCAGGCGGATCCGGGTACCCGCCCCGTGACGTGCAGGCGGCGTACTCAGGTCTTGCCGGTGGATACCGCGGTGTCCACCGGCTGCGCAACAGGCCGCCCTCGGCGGCGACGATGACAAAAGGGTACGCCCCTCCGAGCGGGCGCAGCACGCGAGTTGACGGTCTTTCCGATCCGACCGGCTGCGACCTGCACGATCTCACCCGACGGCCCGTCAGGGGCCAGGTGGGGGTCGCCTACCGTACGGCCGACGGGTCACCTCGACGTCCGCTCCGCCGAAGCGCAGCGGACGACACCGTCATACGGCCTCGCCGCGGCGCGGTACGTGGGCGCGGCGGGTGACAAGCAGCAGGCCGGACCCGTTCCACGACGTCCCGGGACCCGCGCTTTCCCCGGCTCCGGGAGCACGGCGCCGTACGGCGGACGAACCCCCGGACCGGGACCCGAGTTGCGACGAGCCCGCGGACGCGGTCAGCGCCGTACGACGCTCATCCCGCCGACGACGTCCACTCGAAGGCCTCCAACGCGCTCCGGCCGGTCACCTATACGCAGATTTCGACCAGAACAGCAGGTCAGCCACCTTACAGCGCCTGATCCGGCTCGCTCTGACGGGCCTAACGCCTCGGCCCGTCAGAGCAGTTCGCGGTTGCCGCCATGTGCCCTCCCGTGCTGTTCACGAAGGCAGGTATCCGTACCTCACGTGAGGAGATGCTCGTCGGCCTCGAAATATCCGAAGCGCCGGAGCATGCGCACGAGAGCACGCCGGAGCACCTGTCGGCGCTCGGTGTCCTCGACCATCGGAGACACAGTGATCGTCACTGCCATCTCGGACAGCGAGTTGCGGTCAGTCGGGCCGACCTCGCCGAGATCGATCAAGGTGTCGAGGTTGGCCCGGGGCTGATCGTGTGGCCCCTCGGCGCTCATCCGCAGCTCCACGGTGGGTGGGCCAGCCCACCGCATCGTCGTGGCATCACAGATAGCCGTCGGCAGGACTTCGGCCGCTGTCTCCCAGGCTGCCAGCAAGACGGACGCTACCTCCTTGAGGGAGAGCTTGGTCGACGCACCCGTTGGGAGAACGGCAGCCCAGGCGGCGGCTTCCTGGATCGTGACCTCGGCACAGGTCACGGTCGACGATTGCAGGGCGCCAGGCAGAGCGGCCATGACCGCCCCGGTCAGGGCCGGCCGTCCGTCCGTGGAAGCGATGGTTGCCGAATAGCTGATGGAGTCGTTGGCGTTGCGGTTCGGCCCCAGGTCCCAGTTCGCGGCGCGTAGATCCGCGCCTCTCCTGAGCGACAGCGTGGTCACCGCACCGGCGAGGCGACTGAAAGGGAGTTTGGTCTTGAGGTCGCGGCGACGCGCTGGGGTGACTTCCAGTTCCTCAGCGGTGTCCCAGGGCAGCGTGATTACCGCGCGCAGCCGCAGTTGGGGTGCGGGCTGGGTAGCGGTCCAGTTGGTGGCGGAGCGTGTTTGGTTGAAGCCCAGATCTACTTGGGGTTCCCACCGCCAGCCGTTGTCGAAGCGGACCAGCCAGCCCCTACCCCAGCTTCCGCCTTCGAGGGCGACGCGCTGTATGTCTGGGCCGAGCACTGTGGGCTCGGTCCCTGGGGCGGTGGGGTATCCGACGGCGTTGAGGGGGTCGCTGTCCGCCGCTGGACGTCCTGCCCTTACAAGGGCACTCCAGAGGGGTTCACTTACGGCTACGGCCCGGCCGTTTCTCAGACTGAGCACCCAGCCGGGGCTGGGTTCCTCGGCGGCCGCGAAGTGCTGCACAGCGGTGGCGCCGGAGAGGTACGCGTCGGAGTCCGGCGTCCCGATTCCTGCTGACCGGAGCTGGTCGTACGCTTCCCGCAGCTCGCGTTCGTAGCGGGGCAGGCCCTGGCCCACACGCGGCTGCGGGCCGGCGGTGTTGGGTACTGCCGGTGGGTCGGCAACGGTCGCCGGCGTGCTCGTGCTGCTGGGCGGAGATGTTGTTCCTGCTGGTGCGAGCAGGCGCTCGTTGAGGAGGCGCACCAGGGCGTCGTAGGTCTCGAAGAAGGCATCGCGCAGCGTGTGCAGTCGCAGCTCGCTCTCACCAGGCTGGTGCTCGCCGAGAACGAATGTCCAGGCGTCTTCTCTCTCCCGGGTCGGCAGATTTTCGAACGCCTTGGCATCAACACGGTCGGCGAAGAGAAGGTCGGTCATTGCTTCGCTCAGGTCCGTGGTGGCTGTGCTGCACGTGGTTGCGGCATCGCGCAACGCGGGGTCGATGAAGTGGAGGGGGTCGTTGCTGAGGACGTCAGCGGCTTCGTGGAAGAGTCTGTTGACTCGGCCGCTGACCATGAAGAAATCCTGGGTGCGCAGCGCTTTGAGCCAGTCAGCGTATGGAGGCAGTACGTCCAAGATCCGCGCGGCCTTCGCGCTGTCGCCCCACGGCGCAGCCTGGGCCGCGGGCGCGGAGGAAATCGAAGCGGGGGCGCCTGGATCCTCCGGATCCGTCTGCTCAACTTCCAGCAGATGGGTGCGAAGAGCGACGTAGGCAGGGTGCTCGTGCGTCTTGGCCTGGATGATGCTGGAGTGATCTCCGGGAAGCATGAAGACCTTGGGAAAGTTTCCCTGCGCGGAGGCGCGAACGACGACTTTGTCCTCCTCTCCCCCGAAGACCCAGAACGGGATGGGGCACGAGGAAGCTCCCACTTCCCGGGCATAGACGATCTGGTCAATGACCGTTTGCTGGGCGTCCCTCACCTCAGGGTTGAGCGGTCCCAGCGCGCGCACTTGGGGATTCTTCGACCACCACGCGCTACGAAGCGGCAGCGCGAAGTCGGAGCCGCTGTTGGGACAGGCAAACAGGACGACGCCTCGGATCTTGGCGAGTTGCTGCCCTTGCCCGCTGTGGATCATCCGCGCGAGGTAGCGCTGAACGATCAGCCCGCCCTGGCTGTGGGCAACCAGGAACAGGCGGTCGTGCCCGGCCGCCTCGTAGTGCAAGAACGCCTTCAGCCGTTCTGCGAGGTCGTTGTAGTCAGGAGTACGGCGGTCGGGTCTGAAACGGAACTTGGGTGTTGCGTACCCAAACCGTCTCACCGCGACATGCGCCAGCTCCTCATCGGATTCGAGAAGCCCGGCGAGCGGATCCCATGTCTCCTCGGACGAGAAGAGCCCATGGATGAACACCACTCCGAGATTGGTGGCGCCTACGCCCACTGTGCCTCCATGACTGCCTCACAACGTCTCGTGCGTGGCTGATTGTTGCGCACCGGTGATGCCGCTCGGCGTGGTGGTACGCGCAGTCGTTCACACGAGCTGATGCGCAAGCACACCAAGGCCGAACTGCTGCGCATGGCCTACGTGGGCGGCCTGGTACGCCACAACTCCCCCGAGCAGTGGCGCAAGGATGAGATCGCCTCCGCCGTCGTGGACAACGAGCTCAGGGCCGCCGCCCGATCCAGCGCCGACCAGCCTCCCGCCCCACCCGCATCGGTCGCTCCGACGAAGCGGCCGTCGGTACGGCACCACCATGACGAGTGCGACAAGACGGTGTACGAGGGCGACGCCTGCACCTGCGACATCATCGGGCAGTACGGACCGCCCTCCGAACGGGATGCCTACTGAGCCCTTTCCATGACTGCACCCTCCCCACCACGCCGGACCCCGGGCCCTTTCTTCAGGCCCGGGGTCTCATGCTGTCGGGTTCGGGACAGGCGCAGTCGTACGGACCGTGGAGGCCGCTGACAGCCACGGGAAGAGACGTCACCAGCGACCGGCTCGAACCGGACTCGCCGCCCGTGTTCTCCCAGGTACGGAGTCACGGCGTGAACTATCCAAGAGTTAAGCTCCAGAACATCAAAGATCACCATCTGAAGCGTTAAAGGTTCCAGGCGCCAAGTACGCGCCTGCCTGCGGCTACGAGGACCAATGGCTTCCTACTGGGGTCATCTGGTATCCCATGTCTTCCGATAGCCCGGTCTGAACGGGATGCGGCCAAGCGGCCGCACCGGAATTCGACACCCGCTTCGTACGACCGATCGGTGAACATGGACTCCGTGAACACCGAACTGACCGTGCTCAAGCGGGACATGGCCGTGAGCCAGGACGACACGATACGGATGCTGCTGGAGCAATCCAAGCGCACCGGCCGTGCCGTCCTCATCCGGCGTGCCTTCGTCCAGGACGCCGATCCAGGCCTCCGCCTGGTCACGCGGCCCGGCCCGTTCTCCAAGATGCTGCGCAGTAACGAGCGGCTGGACCTGTTCCTCCTGATCCACTGCGTCACCGCGCGCGCCGACTGGGGCGTCGCTCACCGGTCCGAGACCTGGGGCCGCGCCGCGGGGATCTCCTTCGCCACCAACGGCACAGCGAGCGCCGCAGTCTCCCGGCACCTGCACAAGCTCAAGGAACTGAAGCTGATCAGCACCGAGCCGTACGGCCGGATGACGAAGATCACCAAGTTGCTCGAGGACGGCTCCGGCGACCCGTACACGCTGCCGTCGGGCGACAAGGAGGGTTCCCGCAAGAGCACCTACTTCAAGGTGCCCTTCGAGTACTGGGAGCAGCACTACTACCGGAAGCTGTCGATGCCGGCGAAGACGATGCTGCTCATCCTCATGAGCCAGCGCAGCCCGTCCTTCGCCCTGCACAAGGCCAGGGAGTACGCGCTCTGGTACGGGGTCTCCCCGTCCACGGTCGGGCGCGGCATCGAGGAGCTGAAGAAGAAGCGCCTGCTGTACGAGTTCCTCTCCGAGCAGCAGTTGGACGGCTTCTCCGTCCTCGGGCAGAGCACGCATGTCCGCTGGGCTCTCGCCGCGCCGTTCGACCTGAACGTCAACAAGACGGAGCGCGAGGCGGCAGAGGCCACCTGGACTCCTTCGGGCGTCGCCCGTACCGCGCTGCGGATCGGCGCCCGTGTCCCCGCGCTCTCGGGGGCCGCGATTCCGCGATGAGCACCGCCGGGGCACTACGGCCCCCGGCCCCACGACTCCCGGCCCGGCACACACGGGCCGGGCGCGGCGCAGGCCGCCGCCCCGAAACGGGCGACGGCCCCCTGTTCCAGCAGGGAGCCGCCCGGTGAACAACCCGACAGTCACTCCCCAAGGAGGCACCATCAGCATGTCCAACGAGCCTAAGGGCACTGACCAGCCGCCGTCGACCCGGCATCACCAGGGCAACGGCAAGCTGCGCCACATCTGGTCCGAGATCCGGACACGGCTGCGGCAGCTGCTGGACAGCGGCCGCCGCCGTCGCCTGCGCGCCCTCGCCCGTACGGCGGGATACGGCATCCTCCGCGGCTCCGCAGGTGCCGTGGGCGCGAGCGGGACCGGGTGGATCATCTGGTGGATCCAGCAGCGCTGAACCGGCGCACCCACTGATCCCGCGTCCGCCGACCTGGTGGTCCCGGTCCCAAGGCCGGGGCCACCAGCGGCTGGGCTGGGACGCCCTGCTTCCCGCGCAGGCCTGGATGCTGGAGAACATGCTGCACCTGAAGGCCTCGGTGCGGCCGTCGGCGCACGGAACTCGACGCACTCGGCATGCGCTGGTAGCGGCAGCTCTTTACTGGGCACACTCGCAGGCCACCCAGACCGGTGGATGGGAGTCTTAGCGATCTTCGACGATGAAGCACGCCCGCTGGTAGAGCTCGTCGAACGTGATGATCTCGACGTCCTGGATCGATGTCCGGTACAGCTCGAAGGAGTTGATCTTCTCCGGGTTCACACGGCCGTTGTGGGTGAACTCGCGCAGGCTTCCGATCACCACGACCTGCCGGGGTCGGGTGGTAGACAGTTCGACGCCGGTCGGGGTGCCGTCGTCGTCGCAGATGTGGGTGAGGAACTCGCGGGAAATGAGCTGCTGGGCCTTGCTCACCGTCTTCTGCACCTGCGCCACGCCGCCGCCCAGTTCTTTCGATGCCTGGTAAACGCCCGCGCGGTACGGGGTCTTGGCGAGCAACTCCGTGTCGTGGGTCTTGATCTCGCAGAAGAGCATGCTGCTGATCAGGCCCTTGGAACGCATGATGGCGTCGATGCGCTTCCCGGCTCCGCCGAAGATGTCGGCACCGGTGGTGATGCGTTCCAGTTTGCCGTCGCCGATGGATTCACAGGCGATGAGGTTGAGCCCGTAGCCGAAGATCCACTGGTTCGCCTCGAAGAAGGCCTGCCAGACCGCCTCCGCCCCGCGCGTCGTCGCAAGGCTCTCCTCCTGCTGGAAGTAGTCCGGATCGTTCAGCAGCCGCTCGAACCTCTTGAGCTGCTCTCTGCGGTTGCTGATCAACCGGATGTCCTCCTCGGTGAGCCCGCCGCCGATCGCGGTCCTGACCGCGCCGAGAACCATCGTCCGGTCCTGGCCGGTCAGCAGCTGGGTCAGCTGGGCCTCGTCACCGGCCACGAGTTGGAGGGAGCCGCCGGGCGTGCTCAGCCCGGCGCAGCCCTGGAGGAAGTTGATGACCTTCCAGAAGTTCTCGTGGACATCCCCAGTGTCGACGAGCGCCTTGACGGCCCGGGTGGCCCCGCTCTCGGGCAGTGTCTGTGTGGCGGAGACGTCCCCGACCTTCTTCTTGTCCTTCTTCCACAGCTTGATCCTCGGCGTGAAGGTGCTGCCCTTCTTGATGATGGTGACGCTGCACAGTGTGGCCACCTGGGGCCGGTCGTCGAGGACGAATTCGGTGATCATCCGGCGTGCGCGGGTGTCGTAGAGGTAGTGGAACCCACTGCTGTCCTGCGAGGCACGGATCTCCAGGTCGGCGAAGTCCCCGCGGGTGACGTCGAACTCGGTGGTGGTGAAGGGGAGGCGGAGACCGCGAACGATGGGGGTGGCGGGTGCGGTGGCTTGGGCCCGCCAGTCCGGCGGGATGTGGGGCAGCGGCCGGGTATCGCCTTCGACCACGAGGCCCTGGACATCGGTGCGTCCGAGCTGGCTGAGCAAAGTCTCCAGTGTCCGCCAGATCGCCTCCTTCGTCTCCGGGGCACAGGTGGGCAGGAGCTCGCGCTCCACGGTCAGGACCGCCTCGTAGGTGTCCGCCGTCCAACCGTCACAAGGCGCGGGGTTAAAGAAGCCGCCGTCGCGGCGCAGGGTCAGGACAGCTGTACGCAGCAGGTCGCATGCGGTCTCCTCGCCGGCACAGTCCAGAAGGCTGTAGGTCTGCCCGAGGACCAGGTCGAGCTTGCCCGTGTCGTCGTCGTTCAGCGGCAGCGGGACCAACGGGCCCGCGGGCGGAAGCCGGACCGGCGTGTAGATCGGGCGGCCGGAGAGGAACTCGTAGGAACGCAGGCCCCACCCGTCCGGTGCCAGCAGCCGGTTCAGCTCCTCGACCTGCTTCATCGCCTCCTCGACGCTGGCCGCAACCTCGGGATGGACCATTCGTGCCAGGAAGGCCAGCAGCACCTCGTCCGGCCCGTCGGAGAGCTCCAACCGAGTGTCCTCGAAGATCCAGTCGTCGTCCAGGTCGTAGTTGTTAATCCGGTGCTGCTGGATGTCGGCGCGGACAGTCGGGAGCCAGCCGTTCTCGGACGCAGGTCGGTCCAGGTCGTAGAGGTCCTCCAGGAACGTGACCTCGTCCAGTTTCCCCCACCAGGGGCTCGATATCCCGCGCAGATAGCTGAAGATGTCGTGCCGCGTCACCTTCGTGATCGATGGCTGCGCGTGTGCCGGGGCGGGGTCACTGGACGTCATGTGTCCAGGATGGAGGGCAGGGCGGTCAGGTACCGGTCGATCGGGACTTTCCATCGTCGCGCTCTGGCGACGGCTGCGACGGTTTCGTGGGCGGCGTAATTGAGTAGGCAGCCGTAGAGGTTGAGGGTGGTGGCCAGAGTGGAGTAGCGCAGGGTCTCGGAGGCCACGGCGATTAGCATGGTCTCGCCGATCATGATCGTGTCCGCAGTGTGCCGCTGGTCGCGCACGCCCCCAGCCGCGCAGCCGCCGCATAACTGCTTCCGCCCCAGCCCGGCCGCCGGGCAGACAACGGGCACGCTACAGAGGGGCGAAAAGCCTCTTTCTAGGCTGCGGCTGCGCTCGCTACGGTTACGGGCCTGAGCGGGGAGGCGACACGGTGAACATCTTCACGTGCCGGAAGTGCGGCGAACCGTACGACGCCGGAGTGTCCTTGGCGAAACGTCACGCGTGCGGGGAGCGGCAGACGGCCGCCAGGCGGCAGGCTGCCGCCGAATGGCGGGAAAGCCTGGGATGGCGGGAGGGACAGGGATTCGGTGGGGCGCGCTCTCGGTCGCGAGACGAGCGGCGGGACATGCGGATCGCTGCGGCCTGGGCGGTTCTGTCAGGTCTGGGGGCCGCCGTGTCGATGCTGTCCGGTGTCCGAGTACACCACCGCACTGACTTGATGAAGGCCGCACGACAGCCGCGGGCGGGCGGGTTCGGTGCAGGCGGCGACAGCGACAGCGCTGGAGAGTAACCAACCAGCACCAGGACCGGTTGGGGAGACCTGGCGGAGACGAGGGGGTCGTCAATGTCCACCTCCCGCCGGGCTGCATCGAGTGGGTCCTGTCCTGCGCAGCCGCCGCCCGGCAGGTGAAGGACACGCCGCTGCTGGAGGCAGAAGTCGTCCTCGACAAGGAGGACTCGTCGTCGGGTGTCGAGGGCGACAACCCGCACCGTGTCCTCCACTACGACGTACTCGTACGTACCGGGGCTTCCGTCCGACGCACGTCGTCCCGGCCCAGAGAGACGAACAGGCCTTCGTGCAACACCTCTGTCGATGTCCGTATCCATCCCACCGGCGCCCAACCTCGCAGGTGACAACAAGCCCGCCTAGGTGACGCCTATCGCGCTTTGGCTCAGTAGGCGTGGTGGCATGGGTGTCCGGGGTCCTTTCTCAGGCGCCGAGGCCGACGTAGGAGACGTAGGTGTAGGCGCCCCAGTCGGAGTCGAGTTCGGTGATGATGTCGTCCCAGATTTCCTCGAGTTTGCCTTCGTCGCCGGCTTCCATGGCGTCGACCGCGTCGTCCCAGATGTAGCGCACTGCGGGCAGGCTGCGGTGCGCCTGCTCGCCTTCGAGGTTGGGGCGGCGGGCGTGTTCGTCGACGAGGGACTGGTCGACGGGGTGGATCTCGACCGCGGTGCCCTTGCCCTGGTTGTTGAGGTGCTGCTTGAAGGCGCCGAGGTTGTCCAGGATGCGCCGGGTGCGCAGGTTCCAGTACGCGGTGTCGACCAGCTCGAGGTTCGCGGCGCTGGGCTTCTGCTTGCCGGCGAACCAGTTCTTCAACGCACGGGACTTGACGGTGATCCCGGCCTCCCGCATGGCCTCGACGCCGGCGTCGCTGTTGAGGTACTTCAGCCGCGCCTTCAGGCCGCGGGGGGAGGTGACGGGGGACTTGATGCCGCCCTCGATGATCTGCCGTTCCAGGGCCTCTTCCAGGGCGCGGCCCAGGGCCTTTCCGCCGCGGACGTTCTCGAGGGAGCGGTTCGCGCCGTAGGTGCCGAAATTCTTCCAGCCGCTGTCGTCGTACGGCATCGGTTAATTCCCCCCGAGGGTGTAAAAGCGCTTCACCTTCATCTGGGTGGGCTTGCGGCCTTCTTCCCAGACTGTTTTCCAGTCGCCCCCGGCGACGTGGAGTTCGTCGACGCCGGATGCCTGGACCAGGATAAGGCCCCCCTGATGGGCTTTCCATCCTTTCAGCCAGAGGCTGGCAAAAGCCTGGGAGCGGATGGTGTGGACCCACTCGGGTCGGCGGAGCTCACGGTTCTTTCCTGATTCGCCGATCGTGGAGGTGAAACGGGAGTACATGGCCTTGACATATTCCTCGGTGGCCGAGTCCTCGGTTTCGATCGCGGTCTGACGAGCCTGTTGCAGGACGCGGCGGAATTTCTCCAGGAGTGCTTCGGAGGCGCCGGAGGTCCACGATTCCAGGATCCGGGGCGCCTCGCTGAGTTTGAGTTCATGGCAGCGGATCAGGAGACGGACGGTTGCCTCGTCCAGTAGGTAGGGGCCGGGCTCCTTACGGTTGCCGATCGGGTTGGGCAGGTGGGCGTGGGGCCATACGAAGTGGTCGACACGGTGGATCCCGGCGCGGCGGCGGTCGTAGCCCCCGTTGGGATCGTGCTTGAGCGCGCCGATGGGGAGGTGCGTCTTGAAGGCGGACAGATAGGCCGCGTTGGTGTCCAGGCCGACCACGTCCAGCGGGTGGTGCTCCCCCTTCCTGATGGCCTCATAGAGGGGGGCGTTGCGCCATTTATGGCGGCCTTCCCAGATTCCGTCGGCCTCGCCCTGTCCGGGTTTCGAGAGGAATTCCAGAGCGGGCGGATAGACGGTGTGGACGTAATTGGCGCCGACCCGGGTGAGTTTGAACAGGGCCATGGAGTCCGGCACGGATTTCTTCTGCAGCATCTTGACCGCGGCCTCGATGTCGCCGCCCGTCTCGTCCAGAGCCTGGTCGACCGCGGCGCTGATCTTGTTGAGGAAGTAGGTGTAGTTCCGGCCGCCGGTGCCGGGAGTGTCCTCGGGCGGAGGCATGTCGTCGCTGAACGAGGCCGACGGCGCCTCCATCACCACCCCCTCGACCACACCCCGGGCCAGGTCGGCCGCCTGTGCGCCCTCGGCGTCACCGGGCGCGACATCAGAGACTCCGGCGGCCGCGGTGGACCCGGAGACGAGGGCGGTCCCTGCCTCCGGCGTGCCGGTGGCAGGGACCGGCGGCGGCGCCGGGGCCGGGGCGCTGGTGGGGGTATCGCGGTGAGTGGCAGTGAACGCGGCCAACGCGGCGCCGAGCCGCTCCCCTTCCGGTGTGGCCGGCACCGGCGGGCGGCGGGCGGCGAGGCCGTCCAGGGCCTGGCGCAGCCCGGGCAGTTCATCCTCCCGGGCGGGCGCGGCAGCGGCCTCGCGCAGCGCCGCAAGCGCGCCAGCCAGGCGGGCGGACAGGCCGCTCCGGGCACCGGAAGTGAACGGCAGTGCAGCGTCGAGGAGTTCGGCCTCCACGGCCGCGAACCCCTCCCCCACGGCCGCCGAGACGGCCGGCGCGGGACCGGCCTGCAGGGCGACGCCCAGAGCGGCCTCGGCGGCCGGGCCGGCGGTGGCCTTCTCGCGCTTGCCGCCGCCGAACGTGTGCGCGGCCTTCGGGTCCCGCGGGCGGGCGGGTGCGTCGGTGAAGCGGGCGCACACGACATCGGCGCGCAGCGCCACGGTCGTCAGCTCGCCGAAGTCGCGTTCGGCCACCGTCACCTGGGCGTCGTTGCCGGTGCGGGTCAGGGTCAGGGTGACGTGCGCGGCGTCCAACGCGGCCAGGGCGTCGGGGTCGGCGGTGTCGAGCACGGCCACCACCGGCACGTTTCGGGTGCGGGCCAGGTGCGCCAGCACCCGGGCCGCCTCCGGCAGCGCGGGGCCGGACAACGGGATGAACGGATCAGCCGCGTGCTGGAAGCGGTCGACGACGACCAGCGCCAGACCCTCGACGTAGGGGGCGGTCTCCGCGATCAACTCAGCACTCAGGCCGGTGCCGTCGTCGACGTGCATGTCGGCAGCAGCCAGCCGGGCCTGGACCGCGGACGCGGCCTCTTGCTCGTCCGGGGTGAGAGCGCCGGTGCGCAGCCGCCGGTAGTCGAGCCCGGCCTCGCCGGCGACCACCCGCATCGCCACATCCGTCCGCGACAGCCCCGACGCCGCGTACAGCACGGGGAGTTGGCGGGTGAGGGCAATGTGCCGGGCAGCATGCACGGCCAGGAGCGAGCCGCCCGCGTGCGGCTCGGCCGCCACCACCGTCAGCACCCCCGACGGCAGACTCCCCAGCGCGGTATCCAGGGCGTGCAGACCGAACCCGCACCGCGGCACAGCCGACGGCGCGACCGCCTCCGTCAGGGCCAGCCCGGCGACCTCTCCCAGACCGTGCAGCCGGTGCAGCCCACCGCCCGCGGACAGGACCGGTGGGGGGACCTCGGCCGTTCCCGCTGACGGCGCCGTACCGTCCACACCCCGACCGGCGATGTTGCCCCGGCCACCGACGGCTTCCTCAGCGGCAGCGTGGCCGGCCACGGCGGCGTCGGGCCCGACGGAGTCCGGTCCGGCACCCTGCAGATCCGCGGTGCGGCCGGCGGCTGCCAGCGGCGCGGGTACAGGCGCAGCACCGGAACCCGCCGAGGCCACGACCGCGGCCTCGGCAACACCTTCGCCAGCGGGCGGGACGGCAGGGTCGGCAGCCGCGGACACACCGGCTGACGCGGCGTCCGCGACGTCGACGGCAGGTTCGGCGGAGGCCTCGGGCGCAGCGAAGACCTGGCGGGCGGCGGGCATGCCCTTTCCAGCGGCCTCATGGGCCTGGGGCGCTGCGGACGCGCCGGACGGGAGATGCGCGGCGTCCGCCCACGCTGCGGCCGGTGCTGGCGGTGCGGGCGCGCCGCCGACGGGAACGGCAACCAGTGCATCGCCGGGCGGGACCAGGGCAGCGTCCACCAGGACCGCAAGCGGCGTCGTACGGTCCAGCAGCACCTGCGGCACACCCGGCACACCCGGCCGGCCAGCCGCGTCGATCACCCGGTCTCCCAGCTTCGGACGCGCCGCCGTCCGCGCCCACGACGGCCACCCCACCAACCGCGCCCGCGAGGCGGCATCCAGCCGCCCCACCGGAATCAGCGCCGCACGGAAGGTACGGTGCGTTTTCCCGTCACGCTTGACCACCACTGTCATACGCCCCTCGTCCCGCGCCGCGTCCACCAGCTCATACAGCCGGTTCCGCGCCTCGGTCACCCCCAACACCTCCGGCTCCTCGACCGGCATCGGCGCAGCGGCGGACGGATCGGCGGCACCGCCGACCCCTTCCACCGCGGGCTCAGCTGCGGACAGATCGGGGACAGCGGAGTGGGCAGACATCAGGATCTCCAGACACGAGAAGCGGGACGGCCCGGGCACGGCCCTGTGCCCACCGGCAAACCACCGGGCGCTGAACACGACCACGCCCCCGCCTCCACGAACCAGCAGCGGGCGGGGGCGGACTCGGTCAAGACGGGCAGGGCGCAGCCACAGACACAACACACCTACAGGTCAACCGAGTTGCCCCGGGCCACCAGCAGCAAGCCCCACCCTACCCAACCCGTAACGAAACCCGCCACGCAACCCGGCATCGACACGTAACAACAAGAGGAGGGAAGACGGGACGGCGTGACGGGTGCAGGTGAGAGGGGCGGGCACGACCGGGTGAGGGACGACGGGGAGGCCGGGCACCGACACCGCACAGACAGACACACCCGCCCACAGACACACAGCCAGACGCACCCATCCCGCCACAGCCCCCATGACAGCCCACGACGCCCACCAGGCCGACGCACCCACCAACCATTACCGGTAGTTCGTTAAATTCGGTGGTGGTGTGGGTTGACGACAGATCGGGTCGGTCGTAGGCCGGTGGTAGGAGTCAACTGCTCGACTGGGGGCTGAAGATGACCGCTCGCCGTCCGTGTCCGCCTGCGCCAGGGCCGTTGGAGGAGTACGCGGCCCGGTTCGACGACCTCTTCTTCAGCCTGGCCCAGCGGCGGGGTTTTCGCGAGTACCTGACGGGACTGCCGGCGCCGCGGAGCGGAACAAGACGATCACCTGCCTGGCAGGCGCGGAGCCCGTGGCGGGTGCGGGGACACCGGGCGTCCAGCGGCTGCAGTTCTTCCTGTCCGAATCGCCGTGGGAGGCCGAACAGATCAACGACCGGCGCCTTGAGCTGCTGCGCGAGCAGCCGGCGACGGCTCCGCACGACGGCGGGGTCATCGTGATCGACGACTCCGGGGACCGCAAGGACGGCACCGCGACGGCCAACGTGGGCCGGCAGTGGCTGGGCCGGCTGGGCAAGACCGACAACGGCATCGTCACAGTGACCACGGTATGGACCGACGGCCGCGTCGACTACCCACTGCACGCGCACCCCTATACCCCGGCATCACTTCGCCCGCGGCCGGTCCGATCCCGCATTCCGTACGAAACCGCAGCTGTCCGCTGCCCTCGCGGCTCGCGGGAAGGCGGCGGGTTTCGGCTGCCGGGCGGTTGTCGCCGACTGCGCCTACTCCATCAGTGACACCTGGTACCTCGCACTGCGCGAGGCGGGCCTGGCCTACGTGGTGGCCCTCAAGCCGCACCGCGGGACCTGGGCCGGGCCGACCAGCCGCACACGCCCATCGAAGCCGCACACGCCCTGAACTGGAAGGATTCCAGGCGTCCCGGCGACTGGACACCCGTGGAGCGTCACTTCCGCGACGGACACACCGAGACCTGGTGGGCCGCCGATGCCCGACTGGGCGG
This sequence comes from Streptomyces sp. NPDC047042, assembly GCF_040644035.1. NCBI lineage: Bacteria > Bacillati > Actinomycetota > Actinomycetes > Kitasatosporales > Streptomycetaceae > Streptomyces > Streptomyces sp. NPDC047042. Next base: position 22,335 of record NZ_JBEYVP010000077.1, read on the forward strand.
CTACGGCCCCGACTCACCCTGCCGCATGGTCGTGGCCACCACCGACCCAGCCCGGCTGCCGCCGAAAGCCACCTGGTACCTGGCCACCAACCTCCCCCACCCGACGCACCCCACGCCGCCACCGGCCTCCACCCACCGGCCGACCTCGCCGAGATCGTCCGTCTCTACGGCCTGCGGCCCTGGATCCAGCAGAGCTACAAACAGATCAAGGACGAACTCGGCTGGGCCGACTTCCAGGTCCGCTCCGACCGCGCCATCCGCCGCCACCAGACCCTGGTCAACTGCGCCTTCTCCTTCTGCTGGGACCAGTGGTTCGCCCCACCCGGACCCCTGGACGCCACCGCGCCGGACCCGTACCTCGACGAGGGGCCAGAGGGGGGCCAACCGAACCCCACCCACCCCAACTGCCCTGCTGGCCCAGGGCATTACGTTCGGTTCGCGCATGGCTCACCCCCGCCACCACCCTGAACCGATGGTGGCGATCCTGGACGGACACCGACCCGCCCTCCGAACTCCAGGCCCTGATCGACGCGGTCACCACCGGACACGGCATTGACCTCTACCTCCGGATTTAACGAACTACCGTTACTCAGGTTGAATTGGCGATGTCCGGTTCATCGATCAGCCCGTCGAGGCCCAGACCAGTGGTCGGTAAGCAGCCGGCTATCAGGTGCGGCCGGTACTGGATCTTCTTCAGCTTCCGCTTGATGACCCGGGTCAGGTGCGTGAGGTCGGCGGCGGCGAAGTCGGCCAGGGCCCTCTTGAGCAGGCTCCAGATGCCTTCCTGCGGATTGAGCTCTGGCGCGTACGGCGGCAGGTGGAAGATGACCAGCCAGTCCTTGTGCTCCGCTTCGAAGTCGAAGAGCTCCTGCTGCAGGTGCACATTGAGGTTGTCCCACACCCACACCACCGGGGTGCCGAGTTGCAGGTGCACCATGCGGATGAAGTCCCGGTAGTCGCTCCAGGTGAAGGTCTTCGGCTCGCCCCTGCGGCCGCGGTGGACGTGCAGCTTGTAGAACATCCGCGGACGGTGCCCGGGCCGGAAGCACACCGCGC